>CBKWHA010000056.1:0-25582 GCA_966674115.1 uncultured Chitinophagaceae bacterium | reverse complement strand
CCATCCTGTTTAAAATAATTGGCCGATACATAATAATTGGTTCTGGCAGAGCCGCCCGATACTGAAAGATTATAGCTTTGCAGACCTGCTTTTCTAAATACTTCATCCGGCCAATTTGTATTCGTTAAACCGGGTTGTTGATCAAGCCAGGGTTGCAGGTAATTCAAGCGCAGTTCCCGCAGGCTGGCGCCTTTCGATATTCGTGTAGCTCTGTCGTCGGTTTCGCTTCGCCGGGCAGGATCTTTGGATACATAACCCCAATCTCTTGCTTCAGTATGATACAGTGCTGCCTGATACGCATCTATTAATTCCACATTGTCGGCTCTTTCCTGCACTCCGGCATATACGTCCAATGATACCTTCATCTTGTCTGATTTGCCCTTTTTCGTGGTAATTAACATGACGCCGTTTGCTGCTCTGGAACCATAGATTGCCGCAGAAGCAGGATCCTTAAGTACATCAATTGTTTCAATATCCTGTGGGTTGATGGAATTAAATGAAGAACCTTCCGTTAAGGGAAATCCGTCAACCACCACTAACGGATTTCTTCCTGCAGTGAGTGTACCTATACCACGAATCACTATTTGCGGATTGGCCCCTGGCTGGGCAGAAGCATCATTAATAACAACACCTGCGGTTTTGCCTGCCAGTTGCTGGGCAAAACTACTTCCATTGTAGCGGTTTAGCTCCTTGGATTTTACCTGCGACATAGCTCCCGTTACTTTTGCTTTAGACTGTTCACCATATCCTATTACCATTACGTCGTTCATGGTGGAAACGGCGTGTTTCAACCGTATCAACACTGAATTATTATCTCCGGCCTTTACCAGGTAATTGAACATCCTGTTTTCATCATAACCCACATGGCTGAATAAAATATTATACTTACTGCCTGCCTTTAAATTGGCAATGAGAAATAAACCCTTTTCATCCGTAGTAGTGTATATTTTTTCTTTACTACTAGTCTCGTTTACAATAATAGTCACCCTACTCAGTAATTCACCTGTCTCTGACAAAACAGATCCTTTCACCAAAGCTGATTCTTGCGCTTTTACTATTAGCGAAAACACCAGCAATACAGCCGGCAACGACCATTTCAATTGTTTAATAACCTGTACCATAATTTTAGTTTTAGACAATAACATGCCCTTCACCTTTTGTAAGTGTTTTTTTACCATGTTTATGATTTGTTACTGATTACTTGCTTATAAGCACAACACCATTTTGGTGTTTAAAGTTTAAATCGTTAAGGGTGCATATAATGGATAGTATGGTAGGTAAAGAATCATGAGTTAAAAAACTACCGGTAAATGACAACGATTTCAAATCACCTGTATTGTATTTCACCTCGATACTATATTTCTTGCTTATTTTGCTAAACACCTCTGTCAAGGGTGTTTTATTGAATGTTAGGGCAACATCATTCTTTGTTTTTCTATTTACCTCAATGCCGGTTCGATGAGAATTGTTGTTCAACTTAAAATTGTTTACAGCATATGTACTTGTTTGTTTATTTACCGAAAGCTGTTCGCCAGGTTTCAAATAAATATCCCTCATACGTATATCCCTGTTTGCAACGCGAACCACTACCTTACCTTCGAATAATTTTACCTTAATAATACCTTCACGGGCATCTACAAAAAATTCAGTACCAAGGGCTGTTGTTGCAATACCGTTGGCAAATACCGTGAAAGGTCTCAATTTGTCTTTTGCTACTTTAAACCGGGCTTTACCAGTTAAACTAACATCTCTTTTCTGAGACATAAAAGGTTGATAGTAAGATATGGCGCTATTCGGTTCCAGGGTAATCATTGACCCATCCTCCAAGGCTGTTGTAGTGGGTTTTTCCGAAGAGTTAGAAACTGTTTTAAGATGGCGGTTCTTTACATTGACCGCCACAGCTTCTGTCTTATTTTTTGAACGATCCATTACATACAAGCCACCGACGTACATAATGCCTATTATACAAGCCGCAGAAAGCCACTGTAGTGTTTTTACAGGCAATTGAAACACCTTTCCTTTTTTCCTGTATATTGTTTCGTCTGACAGAGATAATTTGTGCTGAATTTGCCGAAATAGTTGCTCTGATCTTTCAGGTGTAATCACCCGAATCTGATGTTGAACATTAGATCCGAAATCTTTTTCCAGTAGTTGCATCAATTGTTGCTCGTTAACCGATAAAGCTTCCAACAGTAATTGCTTTTCGGTATCTGTGGCAGTTCCACGTTTAAATTTATCTAGTAAAAATTCTAATGTTTTCATCGCTTATCATAAAATGGCCCTGATTGGCAAAAAGGGGGTGCTGTTTAACATTACCAAATTGTTAAGAAGCAAGAACACTATAATTTAATTTTGGGTATTAAAGGCGGTTAACATTCACCGAAGACAGTTCATGATTGCAGGAAAATAAACAGACAGGAGACAGTAATTGGCGAGATAGTAGGATTTTGGGAAACAACATATTCTTTGAGCAATTTTGCTGAAGATTTGACGTAATCTTTCACTGTTTCTGCCGATATGCCCAGTTCAGTAGCCGCTTCTTCATAGGTTTTGCCTTGGAGACGGCAAAGGGTAAATGCCGATTTTTTACGCGGAGGAAGACTTTCTATAGCGGCATTGAGAACAGCTAATTTTTCTGCATATTCCTGTTCAAAGTCAGTTTGAATATCAGTTGCAGCTGCCAAAGTTGCAATATGATCATCCAGCTTTTCAAAACTTCGCTTAATTGATTTTTTAAGATGCTCCAGTGATTTATAATAACTGGCAGAAAATAACCACCCGCCAATTGACTGATTCTGCGTGAGCTTATACCGTGATTTCCAAAGTAAAATAAAAACTTCCTGCAGAATATCTTCAGCTTCCTGTTGATTATGAATGAGTTTACATATATTAGCTAAAACAGCATGGTGGTATTTTTGAAAGATGTAGGCAAAGGCAGGCTCATCTCCTTCAATTAACTTTTGAATAAGTACAGTATTGTCGATATGATTAACCACTTTTGCTCTTTGACCCGCAAAAATAGTTGGTGGGTATATTTCATTTTCTTTAGCCCTATTAAATAAACATTACGAATGCTGTACTCTTCATTTCCTCCACACAAGAGAATTCTCCATTATCTCGTAACCTAGTCAAAAAAAGAAGCTGCCAATGGCAGCTTCTAACCTTTACTATATACAATGGAGAATTATTGAATGTCAGAAAGTTTTACAAAATAAGTTGCACCATGATCAATAACTTGTTGCGGAGCAAAAAAGGGAAGCAATTTGGACACATAACTTCCTGAACCATCATCTAAAATACCAAAATCATCATCATTGCTAATGGCCAATAGGTCATTTCCGATAAGTGTAATACCTTCAGGTTTATCGTGTGGATAATCAGGAAATTTAGTTATCATATCAAGTACGAGGGTTTTGGAAACCGGGATCAAAGCATTAAAACCAGGTTCCCCTTCAGCAGTTTCCAGGGTTTTACCATTGAACAGTAAGCCATTTGTTGTGTTATTTACATCGGATACGTCAGAAGCACCTTGTATATTGATTCGGTAAATTCTTTTGAACGATGAAGAAGGATTATTGGCTTGTGGAAATTCTCCATCTCTCTCCAATACCAAAAACTCTGTATTGCTGATCGCCGTTATGTCACTAACCAAACCTGCAGAAGTTTCTGTCCGGTAAATGTATTGTTTGATTTGTCCTGTAGCAATATTGAAAAATAAGATTCTTATAACCCGGCTGTTTCTTGCAGCACTTCTGGTGGCAGGCGCAATAAAATTATCAAGTGGAGACTGCATCATTCCTACCAGCCATTGACCATTGGGTGTAATGGTAAGTCCTTCCATTCCCCGGTTTGGACGGCGTTTGGCAAATACCAATGGAATTGCTCGATTTCCAAAGCCAGTACCAAAAGGATTGATCCTTTCTATTGTTTTTCCATTAGCATCAAAATGCAATATATGCGGACCATATTCATCACTTACCCAAAAACTTCCATCTTCTAAAGCTACAAGGCCTTCCGGGTCAATGCCATTATCATCATATGCTAATGGAGCACAGCCCACTCCATAAGGCGTTTCTCCTGTGCTGCCAAGATTGGCTGCATCAGAGGGTCGGCCTGATAAAAGGTTTCCATTTTCATCTCTGAAATAAATGACATCTACTTTTCGTAAAGAATCTCCTTCCAATTGAAATAAACCAATCTGCGGAATAAAGTTGGGAACAGGAAATATCTTTCCACCATTACATCCATCCACATTAGGGCCTCTGTCGGTCATTAAATAAAACATGTGTTTTTTGCCTGGTACGGGTACCTGGGCAATGGCAGAACCATAACCGCCATTAAAAAGAGGATAACCACTTACATTGGTAAAAATAACTTCTGGTGAACGCTGGGAAGCTATATGTGGCAGGTTGCCATTTCCGAAACCAGGAGCTGCTTTGGTAAGTTGTTCTTCGATCTGTGTTTGAAGGTTCGATGTGAAATCTTTCTTTTGGCAAGCAGCCAAAGAAATAAGTAAAACTAAACTCCAAAAGGCGTTAGTAAGATTGTTAGTCATTGATGATTATTTTCTAAAATAACCATTAGAATATAAAAAAATGATGAAGAGAAAATTAAATAATCATTATCAAAAGTTCTTCTACATCCATATAGCTTAAGCTAAATCTCAGTCTTAAATAAACCGCATGAAGTATGATCCCCTTAAGAAAGCTATAATCTTTAAACTCATTAATTTTAAACCTTACAAAAACTAACATATGCTAAAGATGCGGACAAACGTCTTGCCTATTGCCTTGTTTTGCCTGATATTGCTCAACGGATATTTAGTACCAGAAAAGAACGATAACAATCAAAAACTTGATCAATATTATTTGCAACAACTCCAGGTACTAAAACAGAAACTGAAAGCACTTCAACAATCCTGTCAGAATAAAAATTCACTTCAGGTATTACAGAAACAATTTAAAAATGCAAGGTTGTCTTATAAAGAGATCGCCATATTAACGGAGTATTTCAACGTTTACGAAACAAAATACCTGAATGGCCCGGCATTGAAAAGGGTGGAAGAAGATAACCCACATGATATAGTTGAGCCACAGGGTTTTCAGGTGGTGGAAGAAAAACTGTTTGGATCTAAGCATGCCAATTATGCCGCTGTGAGCGCCGATATCAATAATATGCTACAGACAGTTGACCGTCTGATAAATGAGCCTGACAGGATGTATAAGTTTAGAGATGAAAGAGTATTTGATGCATTGCGTGCCGCCACTTTGCGGATAATCACACTTGGCATTAGCGGATTTGATTCGCCCATTGCACAATATTCAATTCCGGAAGCAGCATCAACGCTCCAAGGCATGCAGGCGATTGTTGATTTGTATCGCTCCGAGATCAATAAAAAAGAACCAAGACTCTATACTAAGCTTTCTCAAAAACTTATAGCAGCAAAACAGTTTTTATTAAACAATAAAAGCAGCTTTAACCAATTTGATCGTTTAAAATTCATTACCCAATATGCCAATCCAATTTCAAACAGTATCGTTGCAACCAGGTTAGAACTAGGTTTTGCAATGCCTAAAGAAAGAAGACCGGTAAACCCTGATGCATTCAATATTTTCGATACCAGAGCTTTTGATGTTCGTTTCTTTTCACCAAATGAACGCTACCAGCCAACGCCCGAACGCATTGAACTGGGCCGGCGGCTTTTTCATGATCCTATACTTTCCGGTACAAAGGATCGCAGTTGCGGGAGCTGTCATCAGCCTCAAAAAGCATTTACGGATGGCTTGCCTAAAGCGCTGGCAATTGATAATAAAACCAGCCTTAGTAGAAATACGCCGGGACTTTGGAACACAGTTTTTCAGACAAGACAGTTTTTTGATTCGCGTACCAGCACACTCGAAAATCAATTAAGTGCAGTTGTGCACAACCCATCGGAAATGAAAGGCTCTTTGGAACAAAGCATTCCTTTACTGAAGGAGCATCCTGTGTACGCTAAACTTTTTGCGCAGGCTTATGCAAATGATAAAGATGTAATTACGCAATACAATATTGCCAATGCCATTGCTTCCTATATAAGATCATTGGTAGCATTGAATGCACGTTTTGATCAGTATATGCGAGGTGATAAAACCAAATTAAGTACGGCAGAAAAAAATGGCTTTAACCTTTTTATGGGTAAGGCTAAATGCGGTACCTGTCATTTCCTGCCACTGTTCAATGGACTGGTGCCCACTGAATTTACAGAAACAGAATCAGAGGTATTAGGAGTACCTGCCACCAATAATAAAAAACAAGCAGTGTTGGATAGCGATAAGGGAAAATTTGGTTTTACTAACGCGACCATCCACCAGTTCTCATTCAAAACGCCCACGCTCCGTAATATTACATTATCAGCGCCCTATATGCACAATGGGGTTTTTGCCACGCTGGAAGAGGTGTTGGAATTTTATAACAATGGTGGAGGCAGTGGGCTAAACATCGCCCCGGAAACACAAACACTTCCTGCAGATAAATTAAATCTTACTGAAAAAGAGATGAAAGAAATCATTGCATTTATGAAAGCGCTTACTGATACTACAGGAAACAAATAGTAGTTTGCATAAAAGAAAAACCGCCCTGACAAAACAGAGCGGTTTATAAATACAATGATTGAAAGCAACTTATTGCACTACCACAAATTTTTGGGTAGCAAATTTCTTATTGCCCTTTACCTGTATGAAATATGTACCAGCCTGCAAGCCTTGAGTTTCAATTAAAGCAGAACCTGTAAACTGCAGCGTTTTAACTACTCTTCCTGAAATATCAACCACAACAATGGTTGTTGCTTCGCTTGAATTCGTTTGCACCTTGATGGTTTGCCCTTTCTTCACAAGCGTTGGCTGAATCTGTAAAGTATATGCTGACACTTCTGCCACATCCTTTCCTGCCACGATGTTTGCTCCGCCGCCAACTGTTACATTAAATACATCTGTTACACAGCTTGCACTTGAATTATCCGACACGGTGTATGTGGTGTTTGTTGCAGGGCTTACCGTGATGCTACGTGTAGTAGCGCCGTTAGACCAGCTATAGGTTCCTGAAGGCCATGAAGCCGTAAGGGTAGTAGATGAACCCGAAGTGATAGAAACATTGGTT
This sequence comes from uncultured Chitinophagaceae bacterium, assembly GCA_966674115.1. Classification (GTDB taxonomy): domain Bacteria; phylum Bacteroidota; class Bacteroidia; order Chitinophagales; family Chitinophagaceae; genus Flavisolibacter. The sequence goes on along the minus strand of CBKWHA010000056.1, from coordinate 18,448 downwards.
GTTTTATTCACATCTTTCATGATGGTAAACCGATCGCTTATTACACCTGTACGACGAATGAATTTGGCATCCAGGCGATTGTTCTCTACTTCAAAATAAAACATACCACCATCATCCACAGAGAATGGCATGGCATTGTGCGGATAACCAGCTTGTACGCCGCCATCTGCACCGGCAGAACCCGCCAGTACATAAACAGTGCCGTGGTTAGCGCCGTTGGCAGGCTTGTAAGGACAAGAATTAGCGGTGCCATCATACTTGCCACTGCTGCTGCTCTTTGTATGTGTGCTTACGTTGAAAGAGGATTCATTGCCATAATAACCATTTAGCAAATAAGAACGCTCATAATCATGACTGTGCCCACAGATGATGATATCAACGCCATAACGCTCCAATATGCGAATAAATTTTTGGCGGATATTGATCAACTCTGTTTCGGTATCTGAGTTGTGGCTACCCATGGTATAGGGTGGATGGTGCCAGTAAGCCACCGTCCATTTTTTGGTGTTAGCAGCAAGGTCTTGTTTTACCCAGGTTACCTGTGCGCCGGTAGTGTCATACAAACGGGTAGTGCCTGCATTTTCTTTACCATAAGAATCCAGGGATAAGAAGTGGATATTACCCCAATCCCAGGAATAAAAAGCTTCTGTTCCTGATGCTACGCCCCCACACTGTGCAGCCGTAGGCATGGTAAAATTCTGGTAATAGGCTCCGGTGCGGGATGTTTGGGAGGTACTGTAATAGTCATGATTACCTGGAGCGGGAAAGAGCTGATGGTTCTTTAAAATAGTGGCGCTGTAGGCATTGAAGAAATTACTTTGGTATTCTGCATCTGTTCCGTTACTGTAGGCATTATCACCCAATAGCAGCAGGACTTCTGCAGGATTGCTACCTACATAATTTCTATACGAATTCAATGTGCCTGTCTGGAAAGAGTTATCGTTTCGTCCACAATCACCAAAGGCAGCAACACGTATTTTACGGGTAGTAGTGTCGGCAGGAGCTGTGGTAAAAAAATTGTCTGTTCCCGCTTGTAATACTTGCGTAGTGCTTCCAAAGCGATAGTAGTATTTAGTATTTGGGTTTAAGCCCGTTATTCTGATTTCATGTTCTGTGGTTGATGTGAGATCAGTTGCAGACAAAGGATAAGAGCCATGTATAGTGCCCACTTCAATTTTTGAATTAGTGGCCACATCAGTTCTCCAGCGCAACGTAACAGCCGTTTTATTACCCATTTGCAGGTAAGGGCCTCGAGTTACGTTAACTGTAGAAGCACCAGTATTGCCAATCAGCTCCAAGTCAAATGAAATATCGCTGCTGCTTGCTGTACGTTGATGAATTTCCACTGCTATTACGTTTGTACCGGTCACCAGTGTGCCAGCCGCTAACGTAGAAGTTTGTTGGGTATTACCATCATCTGTTGCATCTCCTGCAGCTTTCGTAGTATAAGAAATGGTACCGGTAGGCATATTTGTACGGAACCGCTCTGTACCATTAATATATACAACTGCACCATCATCTCTTTTTAAACGTAAGGTGTAGCTGTTAAAAACGGATGCATCAGCAACCGTAATCATTTTGCGGAAGTAGGTAGTGATGTACTTCTGGCTGGAATTACCGCCATAGCTTATAACCGTGGCTTCATCGCCATCACCATAGCCTAATTGGGCAGGGCCCGATGCCCAGCTCCCATCATTAAAAGAAGTGGCTCTCCATGTTGTGCCCTGGTTACTTCCATTATCCAGGTACTTCCAGGTGGAACCATACGGAACAATTGTCGTCTGAGCCATTACACTGGCGAAACAAAACAGTAAGACAAATGTGTAAATAATCCGTGACATAAGTAGGGTTTTAAATTTGGGCGTCAAAGTATAAAACTTTTTTCCCTACCCTCTGAAGTAAAAGTTATTAAAACATTATGTTTGTATTGATCTACTCCCCTACTAAAAAAATAACATTAACTTGTTGTAACTAGAAGTGCTCATAACAGGTAACTTCAATATGCCTGATTCGATAAAAAGTAAAATAAAAAGCCCCTCTGTAAAGACAGAAAGGCGTTTAACGATTGCTTGCCATATGAATGCTCAAAATTAGCTGAGTATTCTTACACTAAGATTGCTAAACTATTAAGGTTTTGTGAATCAAATTGTCTCCTTTTTAATAAACGACGCAACTTATATGGTACGTTCCAAATCCAGATCAAACTTCGTATGCAATCCTTCATCAGGCGTAACGAGAATATTACTTACGATCATACCTATTGTTGTTTTTGTGGGATACTTCCATACAGCCTTAAGCGTCAAAATAGTTGTTGCTCCTGGTTTCAATACCACCTGTCCCATTGGATGATCTTCTATATTGTATTCACTAGTTGCTTTGACCTTAAAAGGCACCTGTGACCTGTTGAATATTTTCACAAGTATCAATGGCTCCCCGTTCCTTGTTTTCTTTTCTGTACTTACATCGAGCGACGCCTTAAAGAAGGCTTCTGCTTCTGGTTGCCTAGCAATGATATAATCATCAAAGTAAACAGCCGTTCTTTTTTGCTGCAGGGCTTCCTTAACAGCTTCCTCTGTTTTAGCCTTAGCAAACACAAGGGTCATTGGCCGGTGTGTTCTCTGGTATCTGGGATATAGATCATAATGCTCATCCGAATTACCAATCATAGTAAGATTGTACTTCATAGCCATCCTGTGCGCAATTATGTTATAGCGGTTTGAATTCACCACTTCTACCCCTCCCAGGATATTTTTATCGAGCAATTCCTTGTGAAATGATGTAAAAATGTTGGTATCTTTTTTATCCCACCAGGAATACCCCGGATGATTGTAAAAAACAAAGGCGTCCTGTCGCTTTGCTTCCAGGAAAGGCGCCATGAGCTCGTCATGGGCTATGGATTCCTTCATCACGAACTTTTTCTTCCAGTCCTTCATATAATCTGTTGGAAAACGATTTGCATCTTTCAAAAACAATGCATTGTTGTGATATGGTGGTACTCTTGGCGAAATCTCCGCACCTCTGATGACCAACAGCTTCTTCTTTTTGGCCGCAGCTTCCGTGGCAATTTCAAATGACCTGTTATAATTCCGCTTTACCTCATCGGGATAACCTTCATAGTCAATATGCTCTGTCAGCGAAATCACGTCCAATCCATCCCGCTCGGCTTCATGCACCCGGAACGATGGCCACACATGGCCATCGGAAAAAACAGTATGCATATGAAAATCACATTTCAACGTGAGGTACCCGGGAATATCAGGAAGATTTATACTATCTTTTTTATCTTGGGCATGTACCAACACCTGCACCTTTAATAGGCATAATATAATAACTAATGAACGCATCATCTTCTATTCATTTAAAATTTAACTGCAATTAATTTTACCAACCTTTATTTTGCTCCAGTGCAGGATTCAGTATTATGTCGTTATTGGAGATAGGATGGAAATATTTTTTATCATCAAAGATTCTCTTTTCATCATCCCGCCAGGTTATATGCCCCTTATCACTTTCAGTCAACCTGGCAGAAGTGCTATTCACAACGTAGTAGATCACTCCCGGCACTCTTGTATCAGGGATCTTGTCTACAAATGATACATCAGGCGTACCATTACCATCAAGGTCCATGGGATAATTTTTTGCTGGTACATAAATACCCTTCCATTGCATTTCTAATAACTTACCTTTTTTCCAACGCAGCAGGTCGCTGTATCTTAGCCCCTCATACACCAGTTCAATACCTCTTTCCCTTCTCACTTCCAATATGTATTTATCACTGATTTCAGGAAAATATACTGTCTGCAAATAAACATCTGTTTCTGTAGGCTCAACTGCACTCACACCTGCTCTGGTTCTCAGCGCACCGATGGTCTGGCTCCATATAGCAGCATCCATTTTGCTTAGTTCAGCCATAGCTTCTGCATAATTCAACAACACTTCAGCATACCTGATCAGAGGAATGGAGTTGTAAGATTCGGCAACACCATCCAGGCGTTTATCATCAAGGCTAAACTTCATGATATGATAGCCTGTAAACGTATATCCAAAATTGGGAGGAGCTACACTGCCATCACTTCTCTTATAGCCAAGAGAACGGATCGTCTGTGACAACCTCATATCCCTGTCTTTCATTTCATTGACAAAGACCATGGTATCATAACCAGGAATATCCGTAAACCTTTTACCATCGGTCATCAGGTAGGTATTAATAAACTGCTTATTTAAACCCCATCTTGCTCCATAAGTGGCACTATTAAATTTCCAGGTCACATTATGCCACCGTCTCAATGCATTATTGTATACGAGTGACCACATTACCTCATCAGCAACAGGGTTTTCACTTATAAAAAGTGTCCGGTAATCCTTTGCCGGATTGCCGGTAGCATATAACTTGTATTTTTTAGAATCCATCACTTTTTTGGCAGCATCTGCAGCCTCCAATAACCATTTGTCTGCAGTACCAGCAAGCCCCAGTGAAGTATGGTATTTCCTGAAAGTACCTTCGAACAAACAAACTCTTGATTTAAATGCAAGTGCTACCTGCCTGGTCACGGTAGAAGAAGAGGCATCCTTTGTATCATAAATATTGTTCACGGCAAAGTCCAGGTCTGCCAAAACTGAATCCATCACCATAGTTCTGGGGTCTCGTTTCTTATAGAGATCCGGGTCATCCGTTGCCAGTGTTTTGCTATACCAGGGCACATCGCCATAGGTTTGAACCTTTGCATAATAAAAATATGCTCTGAAAAAACGTGTAATGCCTTCATAATGGTTACGTACTTCCTGTGGAATACCTGGGTTATCAAACTTTTCCAGGAAATAGTTGATGTTTCTCAGGTTGGTCCAATTCCATGCAGGCTCATTAACGGGCGAGTAGGACCCGGCAATGAAAGTGGGCGACTGGTTTTTGGAGGTATAGTCTCCCATCTCATCGGCCTGAACAATGCTTAGACCATCCGGTAGCATCCGCTGGTAAAAGGAATTTACATATAATTCTAAGTCTTCTTTTGTTTGAAAGAAATTATCCGGCACTAGCTTATCGAGTGGTTTTTTGTCCAGAAAATCTTTTTTACAAGAACTAAAAAATGGAACAACTAATAATCCAGTAAAAACGTAAAGCAATATATTATTCAATCTCATGATAGTTCACTTTTTAAAGTTGTAATTAAAAGGATACATTAATTCCAGCAGTAACAGATTTCAGCATTGGGTATGCATAGCCCTGTCCGCTTCCATTGGTTAGGTCGCCAACAGGATTCTCCATAACTTCAGGATCGAAGTTCTCCGTATGTTTGAACAACCCTGAGAAGGTCAATAAGTTCTGTGCTGTTACATAAACTGAGGCTCTTTCCATAGCCAACTTTTGCGCCCATTTTGAAGGAAGCGTATAATCGAGTGTAAGGCTTTTTAACCTAAGATAACTGGCATCTTGCAGGTATCGCGTTTGTGGTGCACCCAAAGACCTGCTCGCACCTAAAGCTGTATATCCTCTATATCTTGGGAAATAGGAATCTGGATTTTCTTCTGACCAGAGGTCGTTCATCATTGTTAGAGGTTGGTAACCATAAGGACGGTTGTAAGGTCCCCAAAACAATCCTGCTTCAGGTGCAAAATACCAGTCGCGTTTTCCAATTCCCTGGAAGAATGCAGACAATCCAATTCCGTTCCATTGCATAGCAGCTGTAAATCCAAACTGATAACGGGGTGAATTGTTACCAATAACTCTTCGATCGCCTGGATCGTCCAGTGTATTTTTTCCTGCATTAATTACATTATCGCCATTCAGATCAGCAAACTTTAAATCACCAGCCAACCAAACATTGTTATTGGAATTCTTGAGGAAACTCTGATCTGCATGCTTGGCTACTTCATCATCTGTCTGGAATAAACCTAATGTAGTATAACCCCAGATCTCTCCTACCTCCTGCCCTATATAATAGGATGACAGTATTTTTGTCGGATTATTGAATCGTGTGATATAAGACCTACTATCCCACAATGATCCTGAAAAACTGTAAGAAAAAGGTTTATTAAATACCTTAGTATTCTCTTTCCAGGATAATGTCAGCTCCCATCCTTTGGTGGAGAGATCCGCAAAATTTCCTGATGGAACAGAAGCACCAAATACATTAGGCAGCGGTTGACCAGCGGTAAACATATCAGTGGTCTTCCTGTCATACCAGTCGAAGGTTAAACCAAGTCTTCTTTTCAACATGCTCAGATCAATACCTAAGTCGAGTGTTGTGGACCTTTCCCAAGTAAGACCTGCAGGGATCACTCCGGGTAGCTGTGTATAGTTTCTTTGTACACCACCCAGAATGACACTCGTTTTACTTACGCCCATTTGTTCCAGAAACCTGTAAGGAGCAATATTCCCGTTGCCCAATGAGCCATAAGAACCGCGGAGCTTTAATTCATCCAGCCAGGATCTTGTCCGTTTCATAAAACCCTCTTCGCTCATTCTCCATCCGGCAGATACAGAGGGGAAGAAACCAAATCGCTGATCGGAAGGAAACTTGGAGGAACCATCATAGCGACCATTGAACTCAACGAGGTAACGATCCTTCAATGTATAATTCAGGCGATAAAATAATCCCAGGTATGACCATTCCGTTCCACCTCCGGAGATGATATAATTCAATCCATCCATCAAATTAAAATCAGGCATCGAAGGAATCAGGATTCCATCCCTGCTGACGTTGAAATTGTTGGAAGTAAAGGATTCCAGATTATAACCAACCAGAGCCTTGAAATCATGCATTCCTATTTTTTTACCAGCATCTGCAGTTACATTAGCTGCAATATACTTGTCTCTAGAGTTATATTCACGCAATAAGCTCCTTCCAAAACGGGAGGTTACATCCGGTGCTATACTGTAGTTAATATAATTATTGGTCCTTTTCTCGTCCTCAAATGTTCTTGCATAAGTAAAGTCTGCTTTCAGCGTAAGCAAATTCGTGATAGGCTTTGCAATAAAACCTGCTGTATTTCTTACATAAAGATTGTTTAGTTTGGATTTGTTATTACCTTCTAAATAAGAAGCTACGCCTGTGTAAGCACCGGTGTGTGTATAGGTGCCATCCGGGTTATAAATAACAGCCATTGGATAACCCTGGTGCTCGAATTGCCGCCATACATTACCGTCACCATCCGCAAACATGGGATAAGTATATGAGAAATTGGTCAGATCAAGATTATTCTGAAAAGTAAGCCATGGAGCGATTTTTATATCGCCCTTTGCACGTACATTATATTTATTGTATTTATCCGGACTGTAATTAAAGATCCCATCCTGGAAATAATATCTTCCCGAAACATAATAATTCACTAGATCAGATCCACCTGATATGCTGATCGATTGCTCTGTTGAAGGGACATCGTCTTTATAGATAACAGAATACCAGTCAGTGTTTCCAAAATATTCATAGCGCCCTTTTGCATCATTGTATACCACCTCAGGCAATGATGGGTCCTCATCATGCTTCTTTAATGCATCAAGGTATTCCAGCGAGAAAGGATAAATATTATTCACGGATATCGGGTGAGAATTGTAATCATACCATGCACTGAATGCTTCGTCAAAATTCTTGGCCCACTGGTATCCATTCGTTACCACTTTAGGTGTAACAGTACGTCTATTGACTGTATAATTACTACTAAAATCAACTCTTACTTTGCCTTTCTTTGCAGATTTGGTTGTGATCAGAACAACACCAAAGGCTGCCCTGGAGCCATAAATGGCAGCAGAGGAAGCATCTTTCAAAATAGATACACTTTCTACATCATTTGGATTGATAAGGTTAGGATCGCCTTCTACCCCATCAATCAATACGAGAGCACTTCCTCCTGCTCCAATTGATGTAGTACCACGAATATTATATACCGCACCCCTGGTTGGACTCCCGTCTACCATTTTAATGTTCAGGTTTGGCAGGGCCCCCTGCAACATCCGTGTGAGGTTCGGTGCTGGCCTGTTTTCCAGTGCCTCAGCGTTTACCTGTGCTACAGCTCCCGTTAAGTTTACTTTCTTTTGGGTTCCATACCCTACCACCACCACCTCACTTAAGGCTGCATTGGCAGGAGCAAGTACTACATTCAAGGTGATTACCTGCCCAGTTTTATACTGGTAATTATCCAGAACTTTACTTTCATATCCTACATAAGAAAAAGTGAACGTGTACGAACCTCCGGCATCCAGTGCAGGAAAGGTAAAAACACCGCGTTGATCAGTTACAGCGGAGGCGCTCTTTTTGTTTCCCTTGTTTTGAGCCATTACTGTAACTCCGTGAAGCGCATCTCCCTTTTCATTTTTTACTAATCCTTTTACAGCCGGGTTACTTTGTTGTGCCAATGCCTCGCAGTTGACCAGCAACAGTAACGTCAAAACAACAAACGTTTTAGTAATTAAATAAACATGTTTCATTTTTATAGTTGATTTTAGACAATAACTTACCAGTCCCGGTGGGGTGCTCTTTGAAAATGCCTTAATGAATTGAATTACTTTCTACTTACGCGCAGGGTGTCATTTATCTTTTTAACAGTGAGATCATTGAGCTCAATGATGGCCTGAATTTCTTTTTCCAGCGTTTGATCTTTTTTACAACTGCCAGTAAAGCTTCTGTTTTTCACATCATCATACGTAAATTGTATCGGAACAGCATAGGCCTTGCTTAATGCTTGAAATACTTCAGGCAACGGTGAATTATAAAATAATATTTCCTGGTCAATCTCTTTCATACTTCCTTTATCTGGAATATGTGCAGCCTTCGCTTTCTTGCTTATAGCTTTTACTTCTTGGGTCAACCGATTGCTTTTATTATCAATAGTACATCGTTCACCTGCCTTCAAATATACTTTATCAGAAGAATCTTTACTGTTCTTGACCACTACCCTCCCACTAATAAGAACAACAGATGAAGATGTTTGATATTCATATGCGGTGATCCGAAACACCGTACCTAATGCGGTCGTTGCAAAGCTGCTCGTATACACAGTAAAAGGCCGCTTTGGATCTTTTGCTACATAAAATATCGCTTCGCCTTTAAGGTGTATTGACCTTTTATCTGACTCTAAAGGCTGCAGATAACGCAGGCTACTTTTGGGAAATAGTTTAACCCGTGAACCATCTTCCAGATCACATTCCATAGCCTTATCACTTTTATTGGACACTACGATCTCTTGTTCCTTTGGAATGATAACAGCCGAAGTTTTACCAACCTGCTCTGTTTTATGAGTGGAATAGTTACTGTACAATGCAAAACCTGCAACAAAAACTATAATGGATGCTGCAACACCTGCCAACCGGATAAACCTCACTTTATTCATGATTGGCTCTTTTCTTTGCTTCAAATTATTATACCAGGAAGCCGATATTTCCTCAGGCAGTTCTCCGGCAATAAATAAATCCCACTCTTTTTCATCCAGGTATTCATCAAGCATTTCAGGATACTTACGGAAGTACTCAAGTACAATTTCAGTCTCCTGCCTTGAACTTCTATTTTCTAAAAATCGTCTGACGACCTCTTTAGTTACTTCCATTTTTACTTTGAATACTATGATGAATACTACGTTTTTGAAGAATGTTTACACCCATCGGTAACAATCTGTTAATATTGGGAAGAAGTAAGATGGATGTAAAATCACCAATAGCGTTGCAATACTTATATATTTACGTATATCATGCAACGCTCTGTTGAATTGATTTTCCACTGTTTTTTTAGAGATAGCCAATTGTTCGGCAATTTCCTGGTTGGACAATCCTTCTAGCCGGTATTCGATAATCTTGCGTCTTACGGGAGGTAAAAGATAAAGTTTTGCTGTTATTTCCTGTATTTTTTCAGGCTCAATTGGAGGCATTTCCTCAGCTATATGCTCGTGTATAGTATGTAAAGCCACTATTCTTTCAGCGGCTCTCTTCCGTAAAAGATCAATCAGCGTAGTCTTCGCAATACGAAACAACTGGCTTGACATAGAAAGATCACTCCTAAGCCTGTTGCGGTAATGCCAGCATTTAATTAAAGCAGTCTGAACAAGTTCCTCGCAAAGTTCAGGACACTTTGTTTTCTTTAGAAAAAAGAAGTACAACTTCTCGTGGTATTGATCAAACAACTGTTTAAATGCCCTTTCATTCCCTTTCTGTATTTCATTGATTAAGGAAGCATCCATCACACAAAGACATTATTTCGGCATGCAAGTTAATTTGCATCAGCATTTAGTCAGGTTAACTCATTGTTACCTTAACCTCAATAGCTTATAAAAACTGTTGCACCATTTGCCGCCAGTATTTTGCTTTGTGCGCTTCACCTTCCCAAACATGCAACACATTCCAAACATCTTTATGCCACATCGATTCGCTTAAATGCCTGTTACTTTCATAAAACGGATCTTCCTTCCCCACAGCCAATATAATATCCATTCTTTTCATTAATTGTAATATTGCGTGGTCCTGCAGATTAGGGAAATATTGGCTGGGTGAATTGAAATAAATATTTTCATCCCAATGACCATTAAATAGATCCGGATAATAATCATATTGCCTGCTCAGGTCATAACGGCCACTCATGCCTACTGCTTTGCAAAAATGCGCAGGATGCTTAAAAGCCAGATTAATGGCATGAAAAGCACCGAGGCTACAGCCGGCAGAGATGATATTGTTTGGATTCTTGATCCGGATGAAGTATAACACTTCCTCCAAAATGTATTGCTCATACTGCAGATGCCTGATGATTTTCTGGCAGGGAGGAAGCCACGGACAGTAAAAACTTTCCCCATCATTGCTGTCCACACAATACACTTGCAAAAAACCATGATCAATTTTATCGCTGATGGCATCTATTACCTTCCAGTTTTCATAATCGTAAAAGCGGGCATTCCTGGTGGGAAAAAAGAGAACAGGTGTTCCCGAATGACCAAAAACAAGAAGTTCCATCTCCTTGTGCAAATGGGGGCTGTACCATTTGAAATATTCTCTTTGCATAGCCTTGTCAGCAGTATAAAGGGTATACTGCATCAAAAGTAGAGCAGCAGTATTAACTTAAAATGAACAATTCATGAAGATATTGTTCTTCCACAACTGATAACCCTTTTTGCTTAGATGGAGTCCATCGGCTTCAAAATAAATGCTGTTGGGATAACCATTTTCATCAAGCATTTGATCATACACATTAATAAAATGGAAATTATTGTTTTGTTTAGTGATATCTTTTTCAATCAGTCCATTTGTGAATTTGATCTGTTCGTTCAGGTGCCAGCGATAGATACTGGGCTTGATGGAAATAAAATAACAGGACGTTTTTGGAAACTGCTGTTTTATTTTTTGAACCAATTGCTGGTAAAAGATAAAAATCTCTTCGGGATGCCTGCCATCGCCCAGATCATTGTCACCAGCATAAATGATAATAACCCTGGGATGTTGCAGAGGCGCTATGATGCGTTCAAAAAACCATACACAGGCTGCCAGCGTAGAGCCGCCAAAACCGAGATTTACAGGCTTATACGGACTAAAGTCTTCCGCTAGTGTTTCCCATAACCTGATGGATGAACTTCCATAAAAAACAGTTTGTGGTTCATAACTGCAACTCTTTAATTCCTGAACAACCCTGTTTACTTCATCTTCATACCAAAACATAAACAATAAAATTTGCTGTAACCAACACCTGATTTTAGCTGTTAAATGTACATTCAATTTAACAGTGAAACCTATAACTAATTATGCATAAGCTGTTAGAGAACAAAATGTTTTATTTTAAAAGAGGCTCATAGTCAGTCAATAATTAATATTTATTTAATTAATAAACAAGGTTTGATATACCGACCTTGTCCTATAATTGCATGGCTATGAAGAACCTCCGTTCCTATCAAACTAAAATACTTTTGAGCTTTCTTGCACTTGGTGTGCTTTTGATTAGTTGGATCTTATTCCATTCAGTAATTAAGAAAAAAGAAAGTGAATTAAAAACGTTGTTGACTGAGATCACCAACTTGCAAAAAGACTACCTGATCAAATCTCAATACCTTCAAAACTTTTTATTATACGGTTATCACCAAAGCAGTTTTTATACTCATCGTTCACAGAAGGATCTTGATTCGTTTAAGTTATACATCCAACAGGACTTCAAACGGATGGAAAATCTGGCAAACCAGGCTAAAGAGAAAAACCTTAACCTACACATTCCCTTAAAAAATCTTTCCGTAGAAAACCAAAAACTAGCCTTTTTTGTCAATGATTTAGAAAACATTTATTATGTCAAAGGGTTTAAGGACTTTGGAATAGAAGGTCAAATGCGCTATTATGCACATTTCCTTGAAGATTCTACAACGATTGCAAAAGCGGAAATCCTTCAATTGCGCCGCCATGAAAAAGATTTTTTATTAAGAGGTGAACCAAAGTACGCAAGTGAATTTTTAAAACTCATTGATGTTATAATTGCAAATCATAAGGAATCACCTAAAGTCAAAAATGCGTTGGACCAGTATAAACGCAATTTCCAGATACTGGAAGCATATAATAATAAAATTGGTATTTATTCCACAGAAGGTTTGTATAGTAATATACAGGTCCAAACTGATCACTTGTTGAGTGCTTATGCCCGTTTGAGTGCTGCAGCCCGTATTGAAATCGATGTATATAAAAACAAGATGGAACTGTTACTTTACATTGGTTCTGCCAGCTTTCTTCTGATAGTCTTTTTTTTGGGATGGCGACTCTCCATCTTTTTGACAAAAGAAATAAAAGAGCTAAATAATATTGTACTGAAATTTATCAAAAAAGGATTGAAAGAAAAAAGTATCAATGAAGAGTTTGATCCGAAAATTTTGGAAGTAGATATTTTAAACCGTTCTTTCAAACTGTTGAAAAAAAAGTTGGCATTGGTTTTGGCAGAAAAAGAAAATTATCAAAAAAAGTTGGTAAAAGCCGTGATAGAAGGGCAGGAAAGGGAACGTAAATACATAGGGGCAGAGCTTCATGATAACATTAACCAAATGCTGACAGCCGCAAAGCTTTATACCAGTATGGCTTTAGAACAAGAAGTCATGCGAGAACTAATGTTGGAAAAAACCAAGAAAATATTGGAAAATACCATACGAGAGGTAAGAATTCTTTCTCATGCTTTGGTAGGCCCAAAATCAGACGAATTGTTGTTGGAGGAATCCCTACGAAACCTGTTGAACACTGTAAGCACCAGCGCTTCTTTGAAAATAAATTTTAGTTGGAATGATTTTGATGAAAACAAGGTTGCAGAAAACAAAAAAATGGCATTGTATAGAATTGCCCAGGAACAAATGAACAATGTAGTGAAGTATGCCAAAGCACAACATGTCTTTGTTTCAGTAACAGAAGTTGAAAAAAAATTACACCTCTCAATTAAAGACGATGGTGTTGGATTCGATCCTGACAAAAAGAAAAAAGGTATTGGTTTTCGTAACATTCAATCTCGACTTGCACTAGTAAACGGGAAAATGTATTTAAACACTTACCCCGGTAAAGGGTGTGAGTTACAGGTTTCAATACCATTGGAACAATTGACTTAATAAAATTGAATTGTTCTAGTAGACCAGTACTAGAATGTATCATTTTTTAGTATGGATCAAAACTTTTCCACTTTTCAACCTTTTACCCTTAACAGTTAACGCTACCTCCCCTGCCTGCTGGGTAGATTGCACCAAAACGACTAGTTTTCCATTGAATAACTTCATAGTGGGCAAATGAAATGGCTCCAGCGAAGTAGCATCCCCATTGCAGGCTGCCCTGTATACGCCATTTCCTTTCACTGAGAACGTCAATTGTTCAGAAACTGTCGGACAAGGATTTCCATTTTTATCAACAACAGAAACGGTTACAAACGATATATCCTCTCCATCTGCATTGATCGCCGTTCTGTCTGGTTGAAGAATTATTTCATAAGGTTCTCCAGCCGTTTTTATTTCTTTCTCTGCTGCGAGCTTGCCATCCTTATCAAAGGCTACCACTTTCAGCGTTCCTGGTTCATACGCTACATCCATCCACATCAAACGATAGCGGTTCTGTGGCGTGGCGTTGTGCTTTTTTTGAACCCCCATGCTTTTCCCGTTCACAAAGAGTTCCGCACTATCATAGTTAGTATAAACAAAGACCGGAGTAGCTTTGCCTTCTCTGCCTTTCCAGTTCCAATGCGGAAGAATATGTAAGGTTTCATCCTTGGTATTCCATCGACTCCGGTACAAGTAATACCTGTCCTTAGGCAATCCAGCCAGATCATTGATACCAAAATAAGAGCTGCGCGAAGGCCATTTATTGTCATAAGGTGTTGGTTCACCAAGATAGTCAAAGCCGGTCCACACAAATTCTCCAATCACCCAGGGCTTGTCATCCTGCAGCACAAAGTCTGCTTCCGGAAGATTGGACCAGCTACAGTACTCCATATCATAAGAGGAGCATTGGTGGTCATCATATTGCTTTTCGATTGCCTTCTCTACAGGGAACTTGTATACGCCACGGGAACTCACAGTAGAAGCAGTCTCTGAGCCTAACAGAAAGCCTTGGGGAAAGGTTTTATACGCTTCCTCATATAAATGCGTCCGGTAGTTCAGGCCAGGTACGTCGAGTAATGCCCCAAAGCCGGATTGCATGGTTGCTTTCACCTGGTCCATTCCTACCGTTACCGGACGGGTGGGATCTTCACGGTGAAAGATTTCCTGCAACCATTTGGCCCGTTTCACCCCTTCCGCACCCCACTGATCGGGCACTTCATTGCCGGAACTCCACATGACAATGCAGGGATGGTTGCGGGTAGCACGAACCAGGTTAACAACGTCTTTTTCTGCATCTGTATTAAAAAACCGGTTATAGCCGTTCTTCACTTTTGGCTTTGCCCATTCATCAAAACTTTCTGCTAAAAATAAAAATCCCATCTCGTCGCATAATTCCAGTTGTTCCAGTGAAGGCATATTATGTGAACTGCGGATAGCGTCACACCCCATGTCTTTCAAAATGCGCAACTGCCTGCGTAAGGCAGCTTTATTAATAGCTGTGCCCAAAGGTCCAAGATCATGATGCAGACAGACTCCTTTGAACTTGCGGGTCTTACCATTTAAACTAAAACCAGTGTTTGGTTTATAGCTGATTTCCCGTATGCCAAAACGGGTGGTCACTTCATCTTTCAGTTCATTTCCTGCATATAACCTGGACACGGCTGTATAGAGATAAGGCGTTTCCGGGCTCCATAAATGAGGACGAGGTACCAGGATATTCTGCTCGAACTCTTTACCGAATAATTGCTCCGTTGTATCAGAAGCGACAGTGTTTCCACTGGAGTCCAGGATATGGGTAACCAGTTGAACATGCTCACCTGATACTTTGGTTTTGATATTTACTTTGGCAAACTGCTGAGAAATGAGAGGTGTTGTGATGAATGTGCCCCATTGATCAATGCTCTCTGTGTTTTTAACAATGATGCGCACCTTCCGGTACAAGCCGGCGCCAGGGTACCAACGGGAGGATAGCCCTTTATTGGTTAAGTGAACCGCAAGGGTGTTTTTCTGCGCGGGCAAGATATGATCAGAGATATCGAAATAAAAGTAGTTGTATCCATAATTCCATTGCCCCACCTTTTTCCCATTGAGGTATACTTTCGGTTCGCTCATGGCGCCTTCAAAAAGGATCAACACCTTCTGTCCTTTTTTATAGTGAGGCAGGCTAAAATCATTTCGGTACCATGCTTCGCCTATATAGGGCAAAGCGCCTGTTCTGCCGGTTTTTTCAGTAGCCACTTTTTCGTTATTCTGTACAATGGCGACTATCTGTTTGTCTATTTCCTTATCAAAAGGACCATAAATGGCCCAATCATGAGGAACCGAAACCTTTTGCCAGTTTTGATCATTAAAATCTACCTGAAAAGCCAGATCATTTTTGCCTTTGCTAAACTTCCACCCTTCGTTCAGTTCTGTTACGACACGGACCTGTGCCACTGATGCTTTCAGTAGCAAAAAGCTGAATATGAGTAAACTTGTGAGTTGCCTTATACACATGTTTATATGTTGAATCAAAATATCCTTTTCTTATTTTTCTATCTTTAACCCTGTTTGATAACCCTTTTTAGGGTTGCTTGCATTTGTTCAAAATTAGAGCTTCGGTAAACTCATGCATGCTATTCAAGGAAATTAATTTAATAAAATGAGCCCATTACTACGATTAATATTCTATACTTTCCTTTTGCTGGCGACTGGAATCCTTTCCTGCAAAAAGGATTCCTCAGAAGATGAGAATAATTCTTCCAACAATAAACCACCCATCGCAAGTGCCGGCCAGGATCAAACCATTATACTTCCTGTTACCTCCTTTACGTTAGATGGAAGCAGCTCTAATGACCCGGATGGCAGTATCTCAGGTTATCATTGGTCCAGGATCCAGGGTCCGCCGTCTATCACTATTCAGAATCGATCTGCTGCACAGACCTTAGTAAATAACTTGAGTGCGGGCTTTTACCGCTTTGAATTAATGGTAATTGATAATGGAGGAATAATAGCAAGGGATACAGTACAGGTAACAGTTTATCCATCGGATGCGGACAGTTGTGACCTGAGTAACCGATCACAGATTAATGCAACATTTACCCTTATTGGCACGCTCTCAGAACCCAGGGCGCCATCTGTAGCTGCTGCGGGTGGTAAAATTGTTTTTGCGGGAGGACCCAGCGTATTCACCAATATCAATGGCGCCATAAATTCAACTCCTTCATCTGCAGTTGATATTTATGATACAGCGACAAAATCCTGGACCAGCACACAACTAAGTCAGGCTAGACAAGGCATAGCCGCAGTAAGCTGCGGAAACAAAATATTTTTTGCAGGGGGCAGTGTGCATTCTATATCTTTAACCGGCCAGGCTGTCTATGACAATGTGGATATATATGATGTCACCTCAAATACCTGGACCGTGGCCCATTTAAGTGAACCAAGGTCCTTTGTGGCAGCAACAGCCATAGGGAGCAAAGTTTTCTTTGCCGGTGGCACCACAGATGGAATGCATGGAAGCAGAACTGTTGATATTTATGATACAGTGACAAAACAGTGGTCAATAGCTAGTTTATCTGAGGCGAGGTTTGGCTTGAACGCCAATACTGTTGGTAATAAGCTATATTTTGCCGGGGGCAACGATCAGGATAAGTATTCCAGCCGTATTGACATCTACGATACGGTAAACAAGAGTTGGTCTACCTCTTCCTTAATGAAACTCTCAAACGGAGTATCAGGTGTTGCACTTGGTGATCATATTTATTGGGGAGGCACAGATTCGACTCAGAACACAGGTAAGGCAGAAATCTGGAACACGAAAACTAGTGGTGTTGCTATTAGCTGCTTATCTTATGCGAGGCCTCATCCAACAGCTTTTATTAAAGACGAAAATATTGTCTTTTTCACCTCTGGCAATTATGGCTCCTTTAGTGCTGCAGCCAACAGGTTTGATATTTATAATACAATAACGAATCAATGGTCTATAGGATTATTAAACCAGGCGATTACCGGTGCGGGCTTGATTAGCGTAAATAACGTAATTTATGCAGGTGGAGGTGTCATAGATCAAAACACCTTTACCGATAAAGTATATACGCTTAGTTGGTAATGAAATTCCTGGCAAATATTAAGCTTTATAAACTTATACTATGACTTTCCCAATTTCCGGCATATATCAGAATAATAAGATTACCTATACGGTAAGTAGTAATGATTTCGAAACGTTTGAATTAACGCTGCAAGAAGCTGGCGAGATCAAAGAACTGCTGCCAGAAAGGATAACACTCATCAAAGGACAGGAGCATTTTAGCAACCTGGATAAGTTTCTGTTGGAACTTATTGAAGATTGGAGAAATGAAGTGTAGAAATTCTTGAACAATACCATAGAACCTCTTCCATCTTTTTAACCAATGCCTGTATTGAACTAGGCTTTTGATAAAAATCCATTGCACCTTCTTTCATTGCCAATACTACATCTGCGCGGGAAAGTGAACTACTCCACATCATCACTTGCACATCTTTAAAAACCCTGTGCTGTTTGATTTTTCTTAAACACTCCAGCCCTCCTTTTTTAAACAAATGATAATCAATGATGATTAGGAACGGCTTACAGCTTTCAATCATTTCAACAAGACGATCCTCACTACTTAAATTGTATAAAGTAAACTCATTCGAAATTTTGGCCAATGCATGGCTCAAAAAAAAGCTGTCATCCATATCATCATCAATGAGCAAGATATTCTTCAAGGAGCTAGCACTTTGTTGCATAGATTTCAAATTAAAGTTGAAAAAAGGAAGGGGTAGACACCCCCTCCGGTGTTTGCTGTAAACAGATGCTTATGATTGTGTAAGAACTTGTTACGTTCTTTATTCTTTGATGATCTTATGAATAGAGTATTTAATGATCTCTTTCTTAGTCGTCACCCTTAGCACATAAATTCCAGCAGGTAATCTGCTT
>CBKWHA010000055.1:0-25602 GCA_966674115.1 uncultured Chitinophagaceae bacterium | reverse complement strand
TGAACACCCAATAGTTAAACTGCAGCAACACAGACTTTCCTATCTTAGCAAAAAAACCATTGCTAACAAGCTTATGAATCCTAAAGAGCAGGCCCTCTGGAGCAAGACGGAAGTTCAAACTACAGAAGTCAATGAGGATGGACTATTTAATTTACAATTCCCGGTGCCATTTCCCTCATCTGAAGTGATGGTTAAATTTAGCGGAGTTTCCGAAAACCTCATGCTGCGCCCTGGCGACACCAGCATTATTTATGTCGATTTGAACCCTTATCTATATGTCGTGTCAGAAATCGAAATCCGTAACGTCAACAACAATATGACTTATGCCGGTACTGTTGGCGGCTTTAATAATGAATACAGGAACTAAAGATGGTATACTAGAAAATGGAATAATTATGATGAGCAAACAACAATGATCCGCACCTGCGAACAAAACGAATACAAAGACTATGAACTGGGACGAAGGCGATTTGCAGATTCCTTGCTGATAGTATATCAGGCACAGCATTCTATGAGCAAAGCATTATTGGAAACGATTAAACAGAAGAATAAGTATCACCTTGCCAATTCGCTTTTGCGGTATAGATGGCTTCATGAGCCGGATACAGAAGTTAAACTTTCTTCTGACTACTTTGCCCTGTCGAATTCTGTTATTGCAGATGATGACAAAGCTTATTTGGGTGGCGATGAATTTGATGGGTTTACCAATGAGATAATGAATATGATGGTAAGCGACATTATCAATAAAAATCCAATAGAGAAATTGATAGATAGCAGCGGTTCTCTAATGGGACTTTTAGAATACGTCCGCAAGTATGACAAAACTTTACCGGCCCATCAACTGGAAAATATTGATAGCTTAAAAAGGTTTATTCCTTACTCTGCTAAACTTATGGGTAAGCAGAACTTCAATTTCAATATAACGGATACCGTTGAAAAGAGCAAAACTATCCAAAGATTCAAAAAACTGCTTCAATATTTGAATGAAAGTAACTTTGATGGCTATTATATAAAAAACCTGGAATTATCTTATAGGTTAACCCAAATTGACTCACTATTTTCCAAAGGCATTTTTAGAGATTATTTATTAGGCCATTATTTATACAAACACTTTCTTGAAAGAAAGCGGCTGATCCTGGAAGATGAGATGTTGAGGAAAATAAAAACAATATTTAGCAATTCTGCATTTTATCTTGCAGTAGAAGAAGAGAATTGGCGACTAAAAAGCGTTTTATAATCATACTAATTTCAAACCAGCTTAGTAAAAGAATTATAAAAAAATGGAGCCCAGAATTGAAACATTGGCTGAAAAGAAATTAATCGGTAAAAAGTTGATGATGAGCTTAGCAAATAATAAAACTGCTGATCTATGGAGAAGCTTTATGCCAAAACGAAAGGAAATTCAAAATCCTATTAATTCTGAACTCTATTCCATACAGGTGTACGACCACTCATATTTTGATAACTTCAACCCTGGTAAAGTATTCGAGAAGTGGACGGCTATTGAAGTTGCAAACTTCGATACTATTCCCCACGAAATGGAAACCTTTATATTACCAACTGGGCTATACGCAGTGTTCCTTTATAAAGGTTTGAGCACAGACACAAGAATATTTCAATACATTTATACAACCTGGCTGCCAAATTCCAACTACTTACTGGACAACAGACCACACTTTGAAATCCTTGGCGAAAAATACAAAAACGGTGATGCCAATTCAGAAGAAGAAATATGGATACCTATCAAATCTAAAAGTTAAAACGATTATCAGCAATGATAGCCATCAAATAAAGCAATGTTCCTTAAGTTCCATTTGTCAATAGTAAAACCTACATATGCGGTATGCTTTTCTGCCTGACATTTGTCCAGTTGCTAGGCTGTAAAAAAGGAGCATGGCCCTAAAGTTGACATCTATATGCTTGAATCATTTTCCGTAAACGTTAACCAGACAACCATTCCCGCTCCAAATAGAATTTTAGCAAGAATCGGGTTTTAAATCCCTAAGCCACATCTCACCTTTGTGCTACAGAAGAAATTCATATGCAGAGATTACAAAACAAAGTGGCCTTAATTACCGGCGGCACAAGCGGAATCGGACTGGCAACAGCACAGGATTTTATCTATGAAGGAGCAACCGTGATCATCACCGGGCGTTCACAACAAACAGTAAATGAAACAATCAAAGAATTAGGATCACATGCTTACGGGCTCGTTTCAGATGCTGGTCAGATGAAAGATATATTGAAGCTCCCAAACCTGGTTCAGTCAATCGCACCACATATAGACATACTCTTTATCAATGCAGGATACGGAAAGTTCTCACCTATTGAAGCCGTTACAGAAAACATGTTTGACGAACTCTTTAATGTCCTGGTAAAAGGAGCCTTCTTCACCACACAATCACTCCTTGCCTTGCTAAAAGAAGGCGGATCTATTATCTTGAACACCTCTGTTGTCACCCTATATGGCTCACCCTACGCTTCTGTTTATTCAGCCGCAAAATCTGCAGTGGCCTCTTTCGCAAAAACCTTTGCTGCTGAATTAACAACTAAGAACATTCGCGTAAATGCCATCAGCCCTGGTTACACGGCAACCAATGGTTTTGAAAAGACCGGGCTCTCAAAAGAACAGATTGATGGCATCATCCAATCAGTAACACCTACCTTGCCCTTAAAACGTTTTGGCCAATCACAGGAAATTGCCAAAGCTGTAAGCTTCCTGGCATCAGATGATGCCTCATATTTGCATGGTATGGAGCTGGTGGTAGACGGAGGGTATACAGCCATCAAATAATTGTTTTAACTTGATCAGCCACGATACAGACATTAGCTGCATCCTGGCTGATTTAATACTTAGATTATGATGTTAGAAGATCAAAAGAATATAAATTTCAAGCGCATTGCTGAAGCCATTGAGTATATCTCTACTCATTTTAAATCTCAGCCAAGTTTGGAAGAAATAGCTCAGAAAGTCAATCTGAGTCATTTTCACTTTCAAAGGCTGTTTACCGAATGGGCCGGTGTAAGCCCCAAAAAGTTTTTGCAATACACTACAGTTGAATATGCTAAAAGCATTTTAAACAATAAAACAGCTACTCTATTTGATGCGGCTTTCGAAACCGGGCTTTCCGGAACAGGCAGACTACATGACCTGTTTGTGAATATCGAAGCCATGACACCTGGCGAATATAAAAATGGCGGGGCCTTACTGACGATCAACTACAGCTTTGCGTCAACAATTTTCGGAGACATCCTGATCGCCTCTACACCCAAAGGCATTTGCCATATTTCTTTTATAGTCAATGAAATGCAGGCTATTGCAAACTTGCAATCTAAATTTCCCAATGCGGCATACAAACAAACATTTGATGCTATTCAGCAAAACGCCTTGCAAATTTTTACACAAGACTGGTCCAAACTACAGCAAATAAAATTGCACTTGAAAGGTTCTGCTTTTCAGGTCAAAGTATGGGAAACACTGCTAAAAGTACCCATGGGTCGCTTGGTTACCTACGGCACCATCGCAGAGCAAATCAAATCACCCAATGCGTACAGGGCTGTTGGTACTGCCATAGGCAGCAACCCTGTTGCTTTTCTGATCCCTTGTCATCGTGTTATTCAGTCAACAGGTGTGCTGGGTCAGTACCATTGGGGCCACATCCGGAAAAAAGCAATGATAGGGTGGGAGGGTGCTGTAACAGATCAGCATGCTATGCTCATATCTTCCTGATCTTTGTATGCAATTGAAGCAATAAATAAACGGCATTTTTTAATGACTGTAAGGAGAATAAAAGAAACCGACTTAGACCAACTGCTCTTCCTCTATAAGCATTTGCACGAGGATGATATAGTGCCATCAAAAGAAATAATTGAAAAGGTTTGGCAAAAGATCATCAGCAACGACTCTTTTATCTATTTTGTTATTGAAGATAACAACCAAATAGTGTGTTCGTGCAACCTTACAATTATTCCAAACCTAACAAGAGGTGGCAGATCTATTGGTCTTATTGAAAATGTAGTAACCCATCGCGAATATAGAAACCAGGGACTCGGAAAGACAATCATTAACACTGCCATTGATTGTGCAAAACAACATAATTGCTATAAAGTAATGCTGCTAAGCAATGCTATGCGAAAGGAAGCCCATAAATTCTACGAAGCGCTGGGATTTTGCTCAGAAGACAAAATTGGGTACGTAAAGAAACTGGCCTAACTTGTTTCACCTTTTTCAACGTGTAAGAGAACAACAATATGTCAGATAAACTAATTGAACATATCTCCAGGTTCGTATCACTAACTCAGACGATACTTCCAATCTCCTAACTGACTTTAAACACATAAGAATAAAAAAGAAAAAACTCAAACCAAACCTGTCGCAATTAACCCTCTAAATTGTCACATCCACACCTCATCATAGATACGGCTAGTTAGTAGCTTCGTTGATAAATCAACCACTAAAAAATAGTCAATAGATGAGGAAACTAAGCACTTTTACCTTTATATCACTCGATGGTTACTACAAAGGGCAAAATGAGGATATAAGCTGGCACAAACATGGACCGGAAGAAGGCGAATATTCTGCAGAAAGCCTTAAATCAGAAAACATCCTATTGTTCGGGCGGACCACCTATGAAATGATGGCAAGTTTCTGGCCCACACCCATGGCTTACGATGCTTTCCCAGTTGTTGCAGAAGGAATGAACAAAGCTCAAAAAATTGTATTTTCCCGGACACTGAAAAAAGCTAATTGGGGAAATACAAGAATCATATGTGACAACATTGTAGATGAAGTCAAAAGCCTAAAGCAAAAGGCAGCAAAAGATCTAACCCTGCTGGGAAGCGGAAGCATACTCACTCAGTTAGCAGAAGCAGGCCTGATTGATGAATATCAAATAATGATTGACCCTGTTGCCATAGGCAATGGCACACCTATATTCAAAAACATCAAAGATCAACTCGACCTGAAACTTATAAATACCCGGACATTCAAAAGCGGAGTAATACTGCTTAGCTATCAACCAGCTTAATGGCCATTTCCCCACTACAACCGCTCCTGCGCCCGCAACCACCTTTCCGGGATCTCATTATTACTCGCCAGTAAATAATCCTTATACGAGCACGCAATGATCTGCTTATCCGGCAACTGCATCCACCAGCGTCCCGTCTTCTTGCTTTGCAGGAAAATAGTTTCTACTTCCGCAAAAGCCGTATGATATTCATTGAAGTATTGTCGTTCATCCGTTCTCGCCTCTTTCTTACTGCGGCTCCTGCCATCCATCAGGTACCAAAGCATATGGCTGATCTGCTTGGCCGTCAGTTCATGTTGGTCCTTTTCCGGCTGAAACCCATAAATGCCAATGGTCCTCATATGCGTGCTCATACCCGCATACTGCATCAGCGTACAGGCTTCCTCCCCGTTCAAACCATTAGGTGTAAGGGGATTAGCAGGGGCAAAAGCATGCGCAATAGCCGCAATATCAAACGAAAGCAAATGCGAATGACGCAGCACTGGCTCCATCTCAGAAATATTCTCTTTAACAACACCCACACGGAAGCAGTCAAACCGCAACTTATCCATGGTCTCCAGCATACGCGGATGTACCAAGTAGCTTTGGAAGGCAATGTGGTTGTAGTGATTCATGTAGTTGGGCTCGTTCGTCAGCATTTCCATCAAAAACTTATCGCTGCGGAAAGGCGATTCCACTGTAATGTCGATCTGTGCATCGATACCAGCCGCATCGATCAGTTGTTGCCTGTCAGCAAAAGCATGGTATTGGGCCAGTGTAAGGTCGTGCGATCCGCCCAGTACTACTGCCAGTTTTCCCGCATCCATAATTTCCTGGAGCACCATTTTCAAGGCAGCATAGGTATCGGTAATACTCTTCCCTGTGCGCACATTGCCAATATCCGCCAGCTTAATATCATTATGCCAGTGATACAACTTATAAAACTCACTACGAATAGCATCAGCAGCCGTACTCTCCGAAAAATTTCCGCCGCCCCTTTGATCATTACAACCCACAAAAACAATATCAGCTGCCTCTAAATCAGGCAGATATTCTTCATAGATCTCGATTGCTTTGCCAATCTGCTTTTCCGAATAACCCGTATCATTCGATATCACATGCTTATCAATAGGTACCAAAAAATCAGTTAATGTATCGTACGACATGCCGCAAATGTAGGTACGAAATCATTACCTCATCCCTCCTCCACATTCCATTCTGTATGAAATACGCCTTCCCTGTCTACACGTTGATAAGTATGCGCCCCGAAATAATCCCTTTGGGCCTGTATAAGATTAGTAGGCATGCGTTCGCTGCAATAAGAATCAAAGTAGGCCAACGCACTTCCCAAAGCTGGAAGAGGAATTTTAGCAGAAACAGCTTGTGCAATGACATTCCGGATGTTTGCTTCTCTGTTTTTCAGCAAGTCCGCAATATCAGCATCAAGCAGAAGATTAGATAATTGAGGTTCTTTATTAAAAGCAGAAGTAAAATTGCCCAGCAGGGCAGAGCGAATAATGCAGCCTGCTTTCCAAACCTGGATCACGGAAGGTAACGGGGTGTTCATCTGCAGTTCTACTGATGCCTTTGCCAGCATGCTCAGGCCTTGTGCATACGCAATCACAAAGCCAAACGCCAGTGTATTTTCAAGGGCCCCGAGTAACTCCTGCGTAAACCCGATCTTCCCGTTTGCAGAACCATAAAGCTGTGCAGCCTTTACCCTTTCCTGTTTATAAACCGATAGGTTCCTTGCCGCCACCGCCGCATCAATGGAAGGAATAGCAATCGGCAGGTTTAATGCCTCTTGGGTAGTCCATTTCCCCGTACCCTTAGACCCCGCCTGGTCCAGAATGACATCTACAAGGAACTTGTCCGTTTCCGGATCTTTTGTTTTAAAAACATCAGCAGTAATGTGGATCAGGAACGATTGCAATTGTCCTTCATTCCACTTGTTAAAAATATTGTGCAGATCTTCATTGCCAACCCCGGCACCGCGGCGCAATACATCATACACCTCGCTGATCATCTGCATCATAGCGTATTCAATGCCATTGTGCACCATTTTCACATAATGCCCTGCCGCACCATTACCCATATAAGCTACACAAGGCAGGTCGTCCGCTTTGGCGGCTACCGATTCCAGGATAGGCTTCAGGTATTGGTAAGCTTCTTTATCTCCCCCGGGCATCATGCTGGGGCCAAGCCTGGCGCCCAGTTCACCACCTGAAATGCCCATACCAAAAAAGTGAATGCCCTTATCCTGCAGGTAGGTTACGCGCTGCACTGTGTCTTTATAAAAAGAATTGCCACCATCGATCACGATATCACCCGCCTCCAGATGAGGGAGAAGACTGGTGATCACATCATCCACAGGCTTGCCTGCAGGTACGAGCATCATCATCTTGCGTGGCTTCTTCAACGAAAGCACCATATCGGCTATGGTGTTGACACCTTTGACCACAGTGCCGGGATTAGCTGCATCTTCTAATGCCTTACAGCGTTCCTGTTTAAGGTCATAGCCAATTGCTGCAAATCCCTGGTCTGCCATATTCAGTAACAGGTTGCTGCCCATCACGCCAAGGCCAATCATTCCAAAGTCGAAATTTGCTTCCATTTATATGAAGTTAAAGGTGAATAATTTCCTTTCTTAATGATGTTGTGCTGGAGGGGGCGTTTGCGCCTTTGGCCCATTACCTGGCCCGCCGGGCTGTCCTTTTGCTGGCCATTTACCTGGATGTGCTTTACCGTTATGACAGGTATAACAAGTCATTTCCAGGTCAGCTTCAAGGCTTTTGCTGTTTTTTACATCAAAATATTTTTGGTTGATCTTGCTGGTCATCCGCATCATATCACGGGCCACACCTTTATGTTCATTCGCATCAGAAGCAAAATCCATACTCTTCTGAGCCTCATTATAAACATGGCAATGGTTGCATTTTACACCCAAAGAAGCAGTAAAATGCTTCATCACACTATCCATCTGTTGTTTAGTTGTACTCTTAGGCAACACCTTTAGGTTCTTGTAACGGGGCTCATCGGCCTTGGTAAAAGCAAATGAAAAGGCAATCATACTTGCAAAAGCCGAAATAATGAAAGCAGTTTTCTTCATCGTGGTTGATTTGATTATCGCGTTTTATTTAAATGGTGAATATATTAAAATATATCAAAAAGGTCGTTTCAATCTACATCGCTAAACCAATTGCAATATGAATCATCTCCTCCGAGGATGCATCCTTGTAATCCTTTTTCCGTTTCACCTCGAATACGCCTCTCTAAACCATGTTTACTACAGGTAACCCGTTCACTACATCTTATTGCCCCTCCACCTTTCTTATCTTCTTGGTGGTCCATACCAATTGCCCATAATCTATTGTTTTTTGGCTTTCCTCTACTGTTCCTTATCCCTTGCTGACTGCCTATCACCCACTTCGCATGGCCTACTGCTTCCCGGAACAACTGCCGCATGACCAATTACTTTTAGGAAGGAATAACCCTACTCATGTCCGGATACCGGGTCACCACGGTCTTTCCACTTTTGTAATGTTTCACTACAAAGCGTTTTTCAATAGCCCCCTGTATCAGGCTCATCCAAAAAGGTATTACTTGCATAACTGATCCATTTACCTCCCAAAGCTACGCCCACCCACCACCCGCCAGCCACAACCTGCCCGTTTTGACCGCCCCAGTCTCTATCTACCCACCTGCACTCCAGTCCCCGGCCCACCCCAGTCCACCCCCACCCATTGCTTATTACCCATTTCCCCTTCCCGCCCCCTTCCCCAGACTTAACAAAATCTGCTGGATTACATTGCTTACTTTTGCAGACTCAAAAGAAAAGACCCGGAAGGCTCAACACCTCCCAGGCCTTGACAAATCTTAGTCAAATGGAAACAACAACTGCCACTAATACAACCACCCTTACTCCTAAAGATTTTGCCACCGACCAGGAAGTGCGCTGGTGCCCTGGCTGCGGTGACTATTCTATCCTGGCACAGGTACAAAAGGTAATGCCTACCCTGGGCATACCCCGTGAAAATATTGCCATCATTTCAGGTATCGGGTGCTCATCCCGCTTCCCATACTACATGAACACCTATGGCATGCACTCGATACACGGACGGGCAACAGCCATTGCCAGCGGCCTGAAGGCTGCTCGCCCCGACCTGAGCGTTTGGATCGTAACCGGCGACGGCGACGGCCTGAGCATTGGCGGTAACCACATGATCCACCTCTTGCGGCGCAACTTCGACCTGAACATATTGCTCTTTAACAACCAGATCTACGGCCTTACAAAAGGACAGTATTCACCCACTTCTGAAGAAAATAAAGTCACCAAGTCAACACCTTTTGGCTCTATCGACCATCCGTTCAATCCATTGGCCTTAGCCTTGGGTGCAGATGCAACATTTGTTGCCCGCAGCATGGACCGCGATCCTAAGCATTTGCAGGCAATGCTGTTAAGAACCCACGCACATAAAGGCGCTTCCTTCCTGGAGATCTATCAAAACTGCAACATCTTCAATGATGGCGCATTCGAGATCTTCACCGAAAAGTCAACCAAGGCAGATGAAACCATCTTCCTGGAACAAGGCCAGCCGCTGATCTTTGGTGCCAACCGCGATAAAGGCATTCGCCTGGATGGCTTCAGGCCCCAGGTAGTAAGCCTAAACGATGGCTTTAGTGCCGATGACCTGTGGGTGCACGATGAGAGTGATATTTACAAGGCCCAGATCCTCACCCGCATTTTCGACGATCCAAAAAGCGGCAACCACCTGCCTCGTCCATTTGGTGTGTTCTATCAAGCAATCAGACCTTGCTATGAAGACATGCTGCAACAGCAAATCGCTATCGCCAAAGAAAAGAAAGCCGCCAACCTCGATAAGCTTCTCATGGGCAACGAGGTTTGGGAAATAGCGTAATGCTAAATACATAAACTAATCAATACAGGGTACAAGTTCAAGCATTCCCTTGATACTTGTACCCTGTTCCTTTTTGGGGCAAGTACAGACATTAAAATTTGTACGCCTTTGCATATTATTTTTAGTAACAATGTAACTTTTACTCCGCTCGATCCTATGGAAGGGTTACAATCTTCAGGACATGATTAAATCTCTAACGGTAGTATTAAGATTTTGTCTGTTACTCCATGTTATTGACACAAGTGCTCAATCAAGTTATAACGACGTTGTAAAAATCAATACCGAAAAAATCGATCAGTACCTTGACTCTGCTTCAAAACAGTTCAAGTTTAATGGGGTAGCCTTCATTGCTCGAAAAGGAGAACTCATTCTGAATAAAGGTTACGGATGGAAAGATGTAAAAAGCAAAACACTTCATGATTCCTCTAGTATTTTTCAAATAGGTTCCATCACCAAACAATTTACTGCTGCTGTTGTTTTGAAATTGCAGGAAGAAGGCAAGTTATCAGTGTCAGATCCAATCAATAAATTTATTCCCGACTATCCTAATGGAGACAAAATAACTCTTTTTCATCTGCTAACACACACGTCGGGTATTGATAAGTATACAAAAAGTTTTGCACCTTATAAGCTCATCATAAAAAAGACAGTACGCAAAAAAAGAATCCTGAATACTTTTGAAGACGAACCGCTTGAATGTGAACCAGGCACACAATTCCGCTACAGCAGTTCCAATTATTATTTATTGGGCATTATTATAGAGAAAGTAACCGGTAAATCTTATGAGCAGGTGGTTCGTGAAACAATCTTTACTCCTTTACAGATGACCCATTCGGGGTTTGACTTTCGGAATTTATCAAGCCCGTTTAAAGCAACAGGCTATAGTGTTTTTTATAAAGGAAGACAAACGGAAGCTGCTGATCTGGATTCAACAGTCCTATATTCCGCAGGCGGTATCTATAGCACTGCGGCAGATTTGTACCCACACCGGCGCTATCACTAATTTCTCAGGCCTGATTCTTTTTTTTCCCTGATGAAGATATCAGTGTTATTTTATTAAATAACACTTCGGGAAATTTATGGAATAGTGGCATTGACATTTCCCTCCGCTCTTTTTCAGAAAAGAAGGATCAAAAACAGCAATGAGCTTCTTTTTCGAAAAGCAGGTTTTCACAACTTCCAGGTTGAAAGAAAACCAATTAAACTTTATAGCAAACATGCTGCGGTAGCTCTTTTCATTTCTTCCACCCCAGCGCTGCAGGTTCAGGAATGTCATCCGGCAGTTCATGGATAGCCAAAGGGGCAGGATATGCAAAATAAATTTGCGCACCGGCCGACTTACTTCTTTAACTTTGCTTAGAGTCGTGCTGACGACTTCAAAGGCATTTGAAATGGGTTTTAGCATACAAATTTCTAATGCCTTTTTCTATGCCCGCCAAATCTATTTTCCTAACTGCTACTCTATGTCAAAAAACTACCGAACTATTGTAATGAGAAATAAGGGATTGATTCTTCTGTATTTATTATCTGCTATAACTGCAGATACTTTTGCTCAGAACTTTAAAGATAGTTTGGATGAAAGACTTGCACAAGTATATAATCGCTTAAAGGTTCCAGGATTCACTGCACTTATAGTTAACAAAGACAGTGTCGTTTACAAAAAAAGTTTTGGCTACGCCGACATAAAAAACAAAAGGGCATTTACTGAAGAAACAATAGAGAACATAGGTTCCGTTAGTAAAACCTTTGTTGCTGTTGCTTTGATGAAAGCAGTTGAACTGGGCTACTTTAGCTTGGAAACAAATATAAATGACGTTTTGCCATTTAGGGTGAGCAGTCCTTTCTTTCCTGATGAGAAAGTAAGGGTAAGGCACTTGGTTACGCACACATCAGGAATCATCGACAATGACAGTATCTACAATAAGTCTTACCTATTTGAAAGCAATGGAAATACTGATGAAAAAGTCTTGGGGTTCCTAAAAGAAAGGGGATATACAGGAGGGCTAAAGGATACAACACTTTCCTCTTTTTTGTATAGCTACCTAAATAATAAAGGCAGACTATATACCGTAAAGAATTTTTACAATAGCAAGCCTGGACAGCGATCTAGCTATTCTAATATTGGTTCTGCTTTAGCAGCCTATCTAATTGAGTTAAAAGCAGGTACTTCATTCTCTAGCTTTTGTAAGCGATACATTTTTAATCCATTGCAGATGGAAGATTCGAAATGGTTCTTAAGTGAAGTAAGTAGGGAAAAGCACGCCATTCCTTATTATGATCTTCAGTTAACTTTTCCTTTTTACTCACTGACGACCTATCCAGATGGAGGACTTAGAACATCTGGATTGGATCTAAGCAAATACGTGATGGAAATGATTCGTTCATTGAATGGTAAACCAAAACTGCTAGACAAAAGATTCATTGATATTATGTTCTGTCCTCAGTTTTCTGCTAACAACGTGCCAGCAAACCTTAGCCTGGCTACCAGAAATAAAGGCGTATTTTGGAACCTGTACACCGATGGCTTTAATGGCCATGATGGAGACGATCCCGGTGTGAGCACTAATATTTTATTTAACAAGGATTTCGGAATAGTATTTATGACTAACATATATATGGATAGTAGAAGTGAATATCTAAATCTTTTAAAAGAATACGCATCTAAAATGTATAACAGGTAAACTGCCTACAAGGTTGTGTTTAAAAAATAGTTGCCTCTACACCTTACTTATGTTAGACTTAAAAATTTCCGTATACCCATACCGGCAGCAACATCCATTTCACTAGTGGTAATCACCTAAACTGTTTCATTTTTATTGGCAACAAACAAATTATTGGATACCTTTCTTGACATAAATAACTAAGATGAGAATCCTGTTCTATACTGCTCTTTTGTTTTTAATTTCATGTAAAGTCAATCAATCATCCAGCAAAAATCTATTGGGAACCAAATGGCAACTCTTGAGGATAATAGAGTCAAACAATAATCGATTGAATAGTAATGATAAAAATGCGATTGCCTATGTAAATAGCGGTACAGTAAAATATTTTGTAGAATTTTTAAACGACAGTACAGTCATTGCTGAAAACAACCGGGATACCGGTCGCTACCGCATTAGCGGGAACACTCTTCTCACCGTAGACAGAACAGGTAGAATAGACACCGCACTTATTCGATCTATTACAGCAGATTCCCTGCATCTTTACAATATCAAAGGGGCAGACGTCTACTATAAAAGAGTGCTCAATAACAAATAACGTTGCAGACTCATAGTCTTACAAGGACAACCCACCAACAATAGCTCAACATACTTAGCACATAACCGTTACCTGCAAGAAAGTGGCCGGAATAGAGGTTGTATCCGGTGTAGTGCTTTTGTTTTGACTGTTAAACAACTCTTCTAATTCACGCTGCAGTTCTAAAGCTTTCCCATTCTTTTCCGCCGCTTCAAAGGCATTCATGGTAGGACCATAATAATTTTTGAACCTGTTGACGAATTCTGTAGGTGAAAACGGGGCGTTAAAGGTATACGTATCTCTAAGGAATGAAATGTTTTCCGGAGCTATACCAGCTTTACCAAACCGCTCAATCACATGGCTCTCTACACCCCACAACATGGGACTGATAAAACCTTCTGGTGGCGGGGGTGTGTATGCGGAACTGATTTTCAATATTTGCGCTACAAGGGTAGGGTCTCCCGGTATCCAGTTGCCCATGATAATTTTTCCGCCAGTACGAGTAACTCGCACCATTTCTCTGGCTACGTCAAATGGCTTTGGTGCAAACATGGCACCAAAGATGCTTAGCACAAGATCAAAACGCTCATCCTTCAAGCCATGTAAATCAGTTGCATCACCTTCTTGAAAAGTACAATTTGTAAGTCCTTCGTTTTTTGCTCTGATATTTCCAGCCTCAACAAGGTTCCTCGCAATGTCAACACCTAATACATTCGCACCCAATTTAGCTGCAGGAATGGCTGTTGTGCCATCACCGCAACATAGGTCAAGGATGTTAAGGCCTTTGGTGATTCCCAGTTTAGCAACTAAAGCGGTACCACTTTCACGCATGGTTTCGGCTATGCGGGTAAAGTCGCCTTTTTCCCATAGTGCTTTGTTCGGGTTAATTGGGGATTGTTCTGTTGAAGTTTGCTGTAAGTTTGTTGATTGTTGCATAGCTTTGATTTTAATGGCTAAGAATAAATTCAGCTTCTAAGAGCAAAAAGAGATAGAGAGATTTAGATAAGGTAGGGATGTTATGAAGTTACAAAAGTTTCTCTATTGTAAATCTGTTGTTTTTCACTTACGGAACTAGCTGTAGAAGTATTCAGGATGCGCTACTGTATATGGTAGTTATGCCTAAGCCCTGATTCTATACAAGTTGCTCGCTAGATTAATTCTTCTGGAATAAAAACTGCTTATAACAATTGCATGATTATTCATCTACATAATATATAACTGAAAAATCAAGAACTGCAACTCAACATAGAGCAGCCTGCTTTTTGGCTTGCCCATGAAGGCCGCTTTTGAAAGAACTCATCGTGTTTTGCAGTATAGGGTTCCTTTATGGCCTGCTGTAGTTTTACAAACAAACGATCATCTCCTTTTTCCAGGTCTTCAATGGCCTGGTGCAGCAAATAATTACGCAATATGAAACGTGGATTGTGCTCCCGCATACGTTTTACTGATTCTTCAGGGCTTATGGTATTTGTCTTTTTTCTTACCTGGTAGCGTTGCATCCAATTGAAGAACAAGTCCGATTCTTTTTCTGAAAGTTCCTGATAGAAACTATCTCCGAAGTGTTGGAGCACTTCTTCTTTGTTATTAACTTCTTTTGGAGAGTGGCTTAAAAGCTGGTAAAAGATTGTCATATCCGGTTGTATGGTTGCCAGTATCTTTTCCAGTTCAGCAATCAGCGGAATATCATCAGGCCTGGCTTCATCAAGTCCCAATTTATTCGCCATCATGGAGTAGAATGTATTCAAATAAACATCATCGTAACTATCAATCACCTTGATCACCTCCTCTTCTCCAGAAACCAACGGAAGGATGGCACCACCTAAACAGCCAAGGTTCCATTTGGCCACTGAAGCTTGTCGTGCAAAGGCATATCTTCTGCCTGGCAGATCGGTAGTGTTGGGCGTAAAAGCAGGATCATAATTGTCAACAAACGAATAAGGACCATAATCGATGGTCAAGCCAAGAATAGACATGTTATCAGTATTCATCACTCCGTGCACAAAGCCCACTCTCATCCACTCCACCATCAGCCTCGCTGTCCGGTCCACCACTTGTTTGTACCAGCGCAACACCCTGTCTTCACCCTGCAGGTGAGGATAATACTGCTCAATGGTCCAATCAACCAGTTTTTGTAAATGATCGATCTCACCTCTTGCCGCCAGCATTTCAAAATTACCAAAGCGCAAAAAGGTGGGTGCCACCCGCATTACTATGGCTCCGGGTTCATAAGCCGGATGTCCATCATAAAACATATCACGCAAAACGGGCGCTCCTGTGCTCACCAAACTCAAAGCCCTGGTGGTAGGCACACGGAGCTGATGCATGGCTTCACTCATCAGGTATTCCCTGACAGAGGACCGCAATACGGCTCTTCCATCTGCCCTGCGACTATACGCTGTAAGTCCGGCGCCTTTCAATTGCAATTCCCATTTCTGACCTTTTGAAGTAACCAATTCGCCAAGCGTAATAGCCCGGCCATCACCCAACTGTCCGGCCCAATTTCCAAACTGGTGACCAGCATAGCAGGCTGCGTAGGGATACATAGAAGATGTGACCTCATTACCACCAAGTATATCAATATCTTTTTGTGAAGAGGGTCTCGTTAACTCCAGTTTTTTAGCCAGCTCATCACTCCAGGCCAGGAGCGTCACTTTATTTACGGGGGTAGGCATTGCTTTGCTATAAAACATCCCCGGTGTTTGCCTGGCCTGTATGTTGCCAGTATCATCACCTGGAAAATTTTCAACAAAGTCATTTCTGAACGCGATCTCACTTATGTTTTTCATGTAGTCCTTCCTTTTTCAATTGGATATTTTCCAATGCTGCACAAAAGTCTTACTTTATACAATTACTTTGCCTGCTGATAGCAGCTATGCAAAACAGTAGCTTAACGAGCAACATTGTGACAAAAAATTCCAAATGAACAAAATTCCGGTAAGGCACTTAAAAGAACGTGATTTTTCGGAAAATTTTAATATTCGCGACATTGAGACCTTGCTTTCCGGAGAGGATATGGTCCAGGAACTCCACAGGCATGACTTCTTTTATATTCTGGTTCTGGATAAAGGAATAGGTGAGCATACTATTGACTTTACACCTTACACGATTAGCGACCATTCTGTTTTCTTTATGCGACCAGGACAGGTGCATCAACTTACCCTGAAAAAAGGAAGCACTGGCTACTTAATGACCTTTACTGCTGGTTTCTATTTGCCCGCTAATCCAGCACATCAGGCATTGCGAAAAGTAAGCAATAAAAATTTCCATCAACTTAGTTCCGATAGATTCCAAAAGCTGCTTTCTGTTTTGACTTACATTTTTCAAGAATACGCTGAAAAGAGCGAGATGTATCAGGAGGTGATTAAAGCGAACCTGGAGATTTTTTTCATTGAACTTGCCAGGAACAGTAAACATCCCAAGGGCCTTTCAAAGAACCATAACCAATATGCACAAGAGCGCCTTGAAGAACTTTTGGAATTGCTGGAAACACATATCTCAACGAACAAGCAAGTAGCACATTATGCAGCCATGCTACACCTTACGCCTTATCAGTTGAATGCAATTACCAAGGAAACATTAGGCAAAACGTGTTCAGAACTTATCAGCGAACAGATTATCCTTGAAGCCAAAAGATACCTTCTGGCCACATCCAATCAGGTAAACGAAATAGCAGATCATTTAGGCTACGAAGACATTTCCTACTTTATTCGCTTCTTTAAAAAGCACACCGGATATTCCCCGGAGGCGTTCAGGCAGAATTTCAAATAAGTCCTATCCAACTTCATTTTTGTCCTATGCTCTTAGTGCTTATGGCAGCTACTTTTACAGCGTAGAAAAATCATGAATATATGCAAGACACTTGGCTTGAGTATTGGGATAAAAGATATAGCACTGAAGCATATGCTTACGGCAAACACCCCAATAGTTATTTAAAAGAACAGTTAATAAAATTAAATGTGGGAACTATACTTTTTCCAGCAGAAGGTGAAGGCCGCAATGCCGTTTATGCAGCCAAACTTGGCTGGAAAGTTTATGCCTTTGATATCAGTGCTGAAGGAAAAAACAAAGCACGTCGACTGGCCATGAACAATGATGTAACCATTGATTATCAGGTTGGTGAATTGCCTACATTGAAGTACAGCACCGAACAATTTGACGCAATTGCACTGATTTATGCACACTTTCCGGCAGATATGAAATCAAAATACCACCAATTGCTCGACAAATATTTGCGTAAGGAGGGTATCATCATTTTTGAAGCATTTAGTAAAAAGCATATTGACTACAGATTAAAGAACGAAAAAGTTGGTGGGCCAAGAGATGTGGAATCCTTATTCTCAATTGAGGAGTTAAGTTCCGACTTTAAGAATTACGACATCATAGAATTAATGGAAAAAGAAATTGAATTGAGCGAAGGTCTGTATCACAATGGAAAAGGCTCTGTGATAAGGTTTGTCGGGCGAAAAAAATAAAAACAACAGCCAAGATCGTATTGGCAAGAGCAGGCAAACGAACAAGAACTAAACTTCATATCTTTAATAAGCAATATATTATCCACTACATTGTGTGTACCTGCCCATAACTATACGACCGCCAATGAAATCTGTTTTAACAATTTTACTTTTTTCTATTTTCAGTGCTTGCAATAGCCAGACCTCAAGCATACCAAAGAAGGTGATGCACACCGAGCGCATTGTCAGCACTTACAAACCTGACAAACAAGCAGATACAAGTGATGGTATTGTTTATTTCTCTTTTGATAATGGAACTAGCTGGGAAAATAAAAGTCAAGGATTATCAAAAGATGTTTCTATAACAGACATCGCCGTATCTAAAGACCAATTAGGAATAACCACAAAGCAGAACGGAATTTTCCTTTTCGACTTTCAGCGTAATACCTGGGTAAGTCTAGCATCGGACCCTCCTACAGACCATCTGGAGACACTGTATTTTCATCAAAACAAAATCTTCGCAGGCACACAAAATAGTGGGGTCTTCCTCTCTAACGACCAGGGAAAAACCTGGACTTTACAGAATGAGGGGCTTGAAAATTTGATCATCCGGAAATTTGCAGCCATTGATAACAAACTATATGTTGGAACAAACGGAGGGCTGTTTTCATGGAACGAAAAAGAAAGTAAGTGGCAATTAGAGTACGGAAGCAATGCGTTGCAGGTAAACGGGATCACGGCAATATCTGATGAAATTTATATCGGAACAAATCAGGGCGCTTATAAAACTTCAAAATACTTTAAAGACTGGAAGCAGGTATTGCCGAACCGTTCCTTACATAACATCAGTTCAGATGGCCAAACTGTTTACGCCATGGTTTATAACGAATTGTTCTTTTCTTATGACAAAGGACTCACCTGGCAGAGCATGCAGAAGGGATTGCCTGCTGAACTGTATTCTTTTCAGGTTATGAAAAAGGACAATGTTGTTCTGGTGGGGCAGTGGGACGGTGTTTATAAAAGAGCAGTTTCAGAACACCCAAACTCAGCGTGGGCGTTTTCAAGCAAAGGCTTACCCAGCAAATTTGCAGTAACGGAAATGAAAATTTATAAGAATATAGTAGTCATAGGGTGCTCGGAAAGGAGATTAAGAAAAGGAATGACTACAATCAACCTCCATCTTAAACCCTAACTTCTATTAATTATGTCAATTGTTTTTTATTGGCAAAAGCAAATGCCTATTGAAAAGTTTGCAAAGCAACCAACTAATACATATAATTGTAAATAAAACTACTGCTCATTATGAAGAAAATAGCATTTATCATTGTCGCTTTTGTTTTAGTGGTGACAACTTCATGTACAACTAATGACAATTGGTCACATAAATATGAGACTGCAAAGGCTAAGGTTTTAAATGACAATGATGTAAAGGCCTATTTTAAATATGTAGAAATCAGCAGAAAGACATTATCTGCGTTTACTTCGGAAAACCCAGCAAAAGCCAATGAAATTGTTCGATCAAGAACAAACAGCGCTTTAAGCAATGACGAAAGGGATCAGCTCAGGAAAGAGATGGATACTTTTAAAAATGAAGATGGCATAGACCATAAAACCGCATTAGCAAAAGCGCAATATCATTATCTAAAAGCATACAAGCGATATATTAAAAGTGGAAAGATTTCAAAAGAAACTTTTGGAAAGATATTAAGTGAGGAAATAGCGCATAAACATACTGTACACATGAGGGAAATAGAAGCCGAACATCAGGCTGCTATCAAATAACAACAGCAATCACGGGTTATAGAGATAACATCGACTGTAAGCACCTCTAATCTGCTTTGTTTTACTTCTTACACAACCCGTAAAACTTGTGAACTTGCAAACTCATCTCTGTAATCCCTACTCCTCCTTCCCAATATCCACCTGCTCCAACCCCCGCCTCGCCGGGCCGGTAAGTATCTCGCCCTCATATGAAAACCGGGAGCCATGACACGGACAGTCCCAGCTTTTTTCTGTACTGTTCCAGGCTACAAGACACTTGGCATGCGGACAAACGGGGTTCACAGCATACAGCTTTCCACCCTCATCTTTATACAAAGCAATTGAATCGCCATCATACTTAACTACCCTGGCTTCACCCAATGCCAGATCAGCGATCTCCTGAATAGACCCCTGCCCAAAACGCTTTCCAAAAAACTGCACCACAACATCTGCATTCTCCTTTACAAAGCTGCTGAAGCCCGCAATCGGTTTTACACGGCCCGGACTGAACAGATCAGCATAAACACTGCTGCTGCTTACGATCAGATCCGTTAGCGTAATAGCTGCAATATGGCTATAGGTAATACCATTACCACCATAACCTGTAGCTACAAAAACATTGTCCGGATTTCCGGGCAGGTGACCAATATATGCCAGCCCGTCACTAGGCTCAAAATATTGTGACGACCATTGAAACGCTACCTTGTCAACATCGTAATATTTGCGCAAGTGGCTTTCCAGTTTTGTAAAGCAAGCTTCAGTATTCTGATCATGTCCTGTCTTATGATCTTCACCGCCTGCAATCAAATAGCGGACCCCGTCTACCTCCTGTGTGCGGTAATAGTGATAAGGATCGTACATATCATAAGCCAGTCCGTTGGGATAATTGCCATCATTCAAAGTCACGGCCATTACATAACTGCGGTATGGCGCGCAGCGGAAGTGCAACAGGTTCACACCAGGCGGTATATGTGTAGCATAGATCAGATTCCTTGCCTTCAGACCACCCCGGTTGGTTTCAATATCCAATACCTCTTTACCTTCCACATTAGAAACAAGGCACCCCTGCCATATTACACCACCTGCATCTTCAAAAGCCTTGGCCAGTGCATAAACATAGCGGGCCGGGTGGATCTGTGCCTGGCCGCTATACACAATAGCTTTCTCAAATTCAATAGGTACAGGAATATGGTCTGTATAAGCTACTGCCACTCTTGCCTGTTGAGAAGCTTCAAAGATCTTTTGTAATTGTTCTGTCTGTTTTTCATCTCTTGAATATAAATAGCCATCTTTTTCTTCATAACCGCAATCAATGTTATACTCAGCTACTTGCTGTTTAAAAAGATCCAGGGCCTGCCGTGTTGCTTGTCCAACCAGTTGGGCACCATGTTCCCCAAAGTCACTCTTGATTTGATCATAGGTATTATCAAAAAAGGTATTAAGGTGAGCCGTTGTGCCGCCCGTAGTACCAAAACAAAGGCTGTGCGCTTCAGCTATCAGGCACGATCTGCCTGCCTTTTGCAACAACAACCCGGTAGTTACACCGGTAATACCCCCGCCCACAATTACTACGTCATAGATTTTATCCTGGTCATGTCGATTGGCAGATTGATAATCTGGCTGGTTGTTTTGCCAGAGGCTGGTATTTGCGCCATCTCTTTTCATAAACACAATTTTGGGAAATAATGAAAATTTAATGCCTGAGCAAAAGCAGCCTTCCATTCTGGCACGAGGTGTGCGCCAAATATTCTGTACTCTTAATCAACGGTTATGAAGAAGATGGTATGTGTATTAGGAGTGCTTCTTTTTTGTAGTACACTGGCAGATGCTCAAATACGAAACCTGAAAAGCCTCTTTGGTCAATGGGAAGCTGTAGACAGCGACAACCAAAGTGGCGGACTGGTTGTACTGGACAGCTCGCAATTGTACCTGGTATATGGTACAAGCAAAATGGAGATCGTAAGTTTTAAAGCAGACTTTTCCAAATCGCCTTGTTGGTTTGATTTTACCATAAAAGACAGCACTTCATCTATTCAATTTAAGAGCTTGTTACAGTTTATCAACGACGACCTGGTGCAATGGCAGGTTTTTGAAGGAGATAACAGACCCGATCATTTCTCCACAAGCAAAGGAGATATGATTTTCCTCAAGCGAAAACACACAAAAGAGATCACGGTAAAAGCAGAGTAATTAATTATAAATCCTCTCCCCAATCCCGCGTACCCGTACC
This sequence comes from uncultured Chitinophagaceae bacterium, assembly GCA_966674115.1. GTDB lineage: Bacteria > Bacteroidota > Bacteroidia > Chitinophagales > Chitinophagaceae > Flavisolibacter. Next base: position 3,998 of record CBKWHA010000055.1, on the reverse strand, counting down.
AGAAAACATTTTTTTAAACCGCTCCTTCTGTTCCTGCCTTTCAACAAGCATATTGGCAATAAGCACACCCGCATCCGCCTGCGGGTTTTCATTCAATAACTTCTTCAGCTTGTATTCATCAACATCAACACGGTACAAGATCCGCACAAGCTTTCCAAAATCGTGAATGATCAAATGATTGACCACCATCGCCAACTGCATCAAAGCCTCTTCCTTGTTCGCACCCGGTAAAACTATATTCTGCAGCAATACAACAATTTCTCTTTCATGCGAAATACCCATAGGTGTGTTTATAGTTTATTGTTTGAAAATCAAAGCCTCTCTATTTTACAAAAGAATATACAATCTTCAAGGCAACCATAAACCAAAAACTATAAACCATAAACTCTCTCATCTTCTCGCCTCTGTAATTGCCAGCGGATTTTCCAAAAAGAAAGCAAATAAAAATATGATCGCCATTACATTCAATAGTACCATAATCGAAAGCACGTTGCCGATCTTCTTATAGTATACCTTATAAAACAAGAAGGAGTAAAGCAAGGCTCCGAGGTAATAAAAGATAATATTGAGCGGAGCCTGGTTAAACCACGAAATAATGCCAAAGGGAAAAGCCAGTACCACATTAAAGAAAAAATCGACAAATGTGTGCTCAGAAAAACTACGCGTTGCATAGTCCGGCATCTTTATTTCGTCGTAATTGGTAATATAGTAAGTATACCAGATCAGCAGAATTGTATAAAAAGTAATGAATGATAAAAAGTAATAAAAGTCGTTGTCCCTTTTCATACTAATACTTTTCAATTACGCCCAATCCAAACAACGCAAAATCATATTTCGCCGGGTCGTTTTTATCAAATTTCCTTAGATTTTCTGTTAACTCCAAAGCTGCCAGCCAATCTGTTTGCTTTCGTGTTAATAACTGAAAGCGCCGTGCTACTCTTGCCACATGCAAATCAACCGGACAAACCAATTGAGCTGGAGAAATCTGTTGCCAGATGCCAAAATCCACGCCACAATTGTCTTTACGTACCATCCACCGCAAAAACATATTCAACCGCTTGCAGGCAGAGTTCTTAAAGGGTGCTGCAATATGCTTCTGAGTACGCGCTGGTGCATCTGGCAGACTGAAGAAATAATGATGAAAACCATTGAGTGCATTTTCAACAGTAGTATCTGTAGGTGTCATCCATTGTGAAAAAGCCGTTTCCAGCGAATCATATTTGCCATAATGATGGTGCAGAAATTCAACAAAGTACAAAAGGTCAGTATCGTTAAATGTCCGGTGCTTAAAGCCTGTCAGCCTTTTTAATCCAGCTTCAGTGAGGTGCAAGCAAAAATCATATGGACTATTATCCATACGTTCCATTAGTTCCTTGCACTTGCCAATGATCATTTTACGATTGCCCCAGGCAAAGATAGCCGCGAATAAACCCGCAACCTCAATATCCTGTTTTCTGCTAAAAAGGTGTGGAATAGAAATAGGATCCGCCTCTATAAATGCTTTTGTATTGTATTCTTCTGCTTTTCTATTAAGGAAGTCTGCAAGTTGATTATTCACTTGCCAAAACTAGTAAAACCATTAAAGATTTTTCACCAGCTCTCCTCATTCGTGCCCATTCCTCCTTGCCCCTTGTTCATTGCCTATTGTCTATTGCTTATTACCCATTGTCCATTTTTCAAAAAGTCAATGACCTTCTCCGCAAACCACTGCGGTTCTTCCTGAAAAGGTGCATGTCCACCTATGTAGTGTACAACTGTTTGTGTAGGAAAATGAAAGCTTTGGTAATGGTCTGGCCCAATGGCATAATCCTGATCGCCCGTCATCACCAGTACAGGACACTTGATTTGAGCTGTTAATGGTGTAAAGTCTTTCCAGTAATCCTGCACGCCCCATACTTTATTGCCAAATTCCCAATTGAAGTTTTTCACAGAAAAGGTCACAGAATCACTGTATTTCTTTTCACAGGCATTGCGGAACATCAGTTTATACCAAAGGTTTTGCTCTGTAAGTTTTTGATGTACCATACCCACTCTTTCTATCAATGGTTTGGTACTATCCCTGTACACTTCCTGGTCCTTTATTTCCAATATTCTTAATGCGGAATTAAGATGGCTCATCATGGAGTATTTCATATTTAAAGTGCAGTTGATCAACAAAAGAGAAGACACAGCCTTCGGGAATTGTTGTGCATAATTGGTAACCATGATGCCTGCAAACGAATGCCCCATCACTGCCCACTGTTTATAGTGCAGAGCTGTTCTTAATTCTTCCATGTCTTTCAACATCCTGACCAAAGAATAGTCACCATTCTTTGCAGAACCTGAGCGACCACTGCCTCTCTGGTCAAAATATATCATCCTCATTTTCTGCTCGATCACCGGTGCCGCCGCCATTGCTTCATAATAATAGCTCGTCGAGCCTGGCCCCCCATGTACAAACAGGCAGGGATTGCCTTTGCCTGCAATGCGTACAAAGAGGCGTGTACTGTCAGAAGTCGTGAAATAAAATGTAGAATCCTGTGCAAAAGAGGTAATAGCCAATGCAATGGTTAAGAAGAGAAAAGTGAACTTTTTCATGTACCCTGTATTTGTTTGGTGTACATCTAAGACAATATCCCATCAAAAGAGGTTACAGAAACAGAAAAAAATTCAAGGAACATTTAAACTTCTTACCCGATATCCAGTCAATCAAATACAAAACAATAGAAACCAAAAGCCCTCTTTCTGCTCTTCTGCATTAGAAATCGCCCCGGCACAACTATTTGCGCTGGGGTTTTTTGAAAAATGAGTTATTTTACTACAGTCATTCTTCGCGTTACCAGGGTTTTACCATCTACAATAAGAGAATAGTTGTACACGCCACTGGCAAGGGAAGTAACATCTACATTGATTACCCCGGATGTAGTAAGTTGCATGGTTTTGATCTGTCTGCCTAAAACATCAGTAATGAGTAATTGTGCTCTGTTGCTGCCCTCCGGTATAGCGTACTGAATAGAAGCAGAACTCTTCACTGGGTTGGGCGTCACCTCGCTCAGTTGAGCACTGCTTAAATAGGTATTGAAACTTTGGCCACCAGTAAGCTTGTATACCTGTACTTTCAATTCATCTATTTGCTGTTGCTGTTGGATAATCATTTGCTGTTGTTCCTGCATAGCTTTCACCATGAGCGGAATGAGTTCCGTATAGTTAACAGCTTTAAAGTTGATGATTTCCCTATTTGTTTCATTGCCCATCACAGGAGCAGGTACAGATCCTCCAGCATTGGACTGACCATCTACAGGCGCAGCAGCTTCAACAGGTTTCGCTTTGGCTGTATGGAACTCGGTTTCCTTTACCAGGTCAGGAAGCACCTCTTCCAGATCTTGGGCAATCAGACCATAGTGCTTGCCCTTAGGCAGGTTCATCAGTTTGAAGTTTCCGTCCTGCCGGTACTCATAGGCTTTGGGCTGCAGTTTGTTAATAATATCTATAGCACTAGTGAAATCTGTAATGTTTTTTTTCAACTTGCTATCTGAAGGTAAATAAGAGCCTGTAGTGTAGACATTTCCAACAAAATAACCTGCATAGGAAGCGGTATTGCCTGTCTGGGCACGAATGCCATAAGAATTTGTCGAAGAGGCATTTACACCCCAGCCATTAGTTCCTGTAGCTGCCCCTCGAACGCCATCACCATTAGTGGTGTTACTTGTTCCAATTACACCAGTAGGACCAGAGCCATAAACGCCATAAGAACCACCAGAGCCATATACTCCATAAGTGGTGGCACCAGTATTAGATGCAACACCATACACGCCATAGGTATTACTAGTGCCGTATACGCCATAAGTATTACCCCTACCATGCACGCCAAAACTACCAGTGCCGGTACCGTTACCATAAAGCCCATAAGTACTACCTGTGCCATAGACGCCATAAGAACCACCCGAGCCATAGACGCCATAAGAATTGCCGGTGCCATACACGCCATAACTACTAGCGCCGGTGCCGGTTCCATGCAG
>CBKWHA010000054.1:0-25677 GCA_966674115.1 uncultured Chitinophagaceae bacterium | reverse complement strand
GGTGCCAGCGATTGCAAAGGTTAAGTTTCCCAGCTTTATGGAGTCGCCAACCTTAACTCCAAATTGAAGCATAAGTGATTGGTCTACCAGTGCCTGCTTGCTATTACGAAATGATTTGCCTGCTGCAGCCGGCTTGGTTTCCAGTGTCCCATAGTAAGGGAATTCGCCCTCTAATGCCCGTACCTGAACCAGCCGGATACCACCCGTTTTAGGGAAAAAAGCCATGGAAACAAAGCTGCGTTCTTCTGATCTTCTATCGCCTAATGATTCAACAAGGCTTTGGGCCTTCGGCGATAGTGGATTATTGCTCGATATTTCAAGGTCTGCTCCGATCAGAGATGCTGCTTGGTTGTCAATTTCCTGTTGCATATTATCACCTAATGAATAAATGGCAACTAAGGCGGCTATGCCCAGTATGATGGAAGAAACAAACAGTAGCAGGCGGGAACGGTTACGGCGGCTGTCACGCCAGGCCATGCGCAGGAGCCAGGGGAGGTTTATGGTTGAATTCGATTTCATTGATAGTTGAACGTGAATGGTCAATGGTGAATGGTGAATGGGGCAGAGATCATTTTGCCTCCTTTCAGGCGGATGATGCGTCCAGTTTTGGAAGCTAATTCCAGATCGTGGGTTACGAGAACCAAAGTGGTGCCCGCCTGTTTGTTTAATTCAAAGATCAATTCAATCACTTTTTCACTGGTTTCGGCGTCCAGATTGCCGGTTGGCTCATCTGCAAACAGGATCTTCGGCCTATTAGAAAAGGCTCTGGCCAGGGAAACCCGTTGTTGTTCGCCTCCACTTAATTGAACCGGGTAATGATGGCTGCGTTCTGCCAGTCCTACTTTATCTAGTAAGTCCATAGAACGTGCCTTTATGTTTTTTTCACCCCTCAGTTCCATTGGCACCATCACATTCTCCAAAGCGGTTAATGTTGGCAGGAGCTGAAAGTTCTGAAAAATAAAACCAACGTACTGGTTTCGCACCTGTGCACGCTGATCTTCATTCAAATCATCCAGGCGGATATGCTGCAGTTCAACTGAGCCGCTGCTGGCCCTATCGAGCCCTGCGCAGAGGCCCAGCAATGTTGTTTTACCACTACCGGAAGGTCCTACTATTGACATTGTAGCGCCTGCTTCAACCGAGAAAGAAATATTGTCGAGAACTGTTAAGGTATGTCCGCCGCTTTGATAAGTTTTGCTGACATTTTGTATGTTAAGGATTGATTCCATTATTTAAGTTTATTGTTTATAGTTTATGGTTTATTGTTGTAAACTATAAACTAAAAATACTTTTTTAGGAGAAGAATAAATGTTGCAGGAATGTTTATATCTTTTTTGGTTTGAAATTAAAAGTTGATTGTATGTATAAGATCGCTATTTTAACAGGTTTGTTCATTTGGCTGGTGGTAGCAATTTCATGCGGCGATAAGGAGAAAAACGCCGGTCAATCGGAAAAGGCGGAAACAAATACAACAACCAGCCGTAAAGCAAAGACCATTCTCTTTTTTGGAAACAGTCTTACTGCTGGTTATGGAGTAGAGCCTTCACAGGCTTTCCCGGCACTCATTCAACATAAAATTGATTCTCTTCAGCTTTCTTACCAAGTAATCAATGCGGGTGTAAGTGGTGAGACATCAGCGGGTGGTAACAGCCGTATTGACTGGATACTGCGTCAATCTGTAGATGTGTTTGTACTAGAGCTAGGCGCCAATGATGGCTTGCGAGGTATACCGGTTGGTGAAACAAAAAGGAATTTGCAGTCCATCATCGATAAAGTAAAAGCCAAATATCCCAACGTGAAATTGGTGCTGGCAGGCATGCAGGTACCACCCAATATGGGACAAAAATATGCTTCAGATTTTCAGGCCATATTTCCAGAACTGGCAAAGAAAAATAATATGGCACTCATCCCATTTTTATTAGAAAAGGTTGGAGGAGAAGTAAAGCTGAATTTGGAAGACGGCATTCATCCTACACCTGAGGGGCATCAAATATTGGCGGAGAATGTATGGAGTGTGTTGGATGATGTTTTGAAGGAATGATCCGAATAATGCAGAGGGTAAGAGTCAATCCTATTTAGAAGTATGAGTCATTGTTCTTTTATACTTCGTTTTCTTATCTCTAATATTTAACCAAATACTCATTATAAGGCTGATAATAAAACCAATGAGGGTGGCATTTTCCACCAGTTGCTCATTAAAGTCAATGCCTGTTAGTTTTAACAATAGGAAACGTATATAAGATCCTTGTTGGTCAGGGTGACCCAATTTTTCCCGCACATCATAATGCCAGTCGGTACAAAGGCAATAACCCCAGCCGTACCAAATGCCCAGAACAAACCAGGAAAAAGCCGTTAATAAAAGTGTAAGCAAGTTCCACTTTCGGGTGGCAGGGAATATCCACCCAAACAAGTTGAACAAAGTCAGGAGTGTATGGAAAATAAAGAAAAAGTAATTAAGGAATTGGTACCACATCTGTTATCTAAATAAAAACTCTTCTTCCTGCTGATTTGCTGTAGCTTTCACGGAATTCTTTGGGCGTGCATCCCTTTTTCTTTTTAAAGATACGGTTGAAGTTGGCCATGTTGTTAAAGCCACAATGGTAAGCCACTTCGGAAATACTTTCTGTTGTCTCTATCAACATGCGGCTTGCATGACCCAGGCGTATGTCGTTGAGGCTGTCTATGAAATTATTGCCGGTACGTGCCTTAAAAAAGCGGCTAAAGGCTGTTTCCGTCATGTTGGCCAGCTTTGCTACCTCGCCAAGAGTAATGGCCTTGTCAAAGTTCTGGTTCATGTACTCCATTGTTTTTTCTATACGGCGGCTGTTGTAAGAAAGAGGTATGTTGTTGTTGAACGTTGTATCAGACAGCAACTGCATGTTGCGTGATATAGAAAGATCATGCAGGATGGACAGGAGTTCAAGTACGCTGTCGAATCCATGTTTTTGATTCAGGTTCAGCAAGCGGTCTGTCAATTGCCTGGCTGTTTCTTTGGAAAACAAAATTCCGCGGGAAGAGTGCTCAAACATTTTTCGGATGAAGGCCAGTTGGTTTCTTTTCAACAATTTTTCATCCAGAAGGTCTTTGTGAAATTGAATGGTGACCTCTCTTATTTCTGTACTTGTACATTTGTGAGTAAACCATGCGTGCTGCAGGTTAGGTCCTGCCAGTACCAATTCTATATCATCTATCTCACCAATGTGGTCTCCAACTACACGTTGCGCTCCTTTAGCATTGATGATCAAGTTGATTTCCAGTTCATCATGGTAGTGCAAAGGGAAATCAAATGCTGCTTTCTGACGACTAAATACTGTAAAACAATCATTTTGTGTGAGTGGGATGATCTCTCTCAGTAATTCCTCTTTCATGATCGTGCATGACTTTTATGATAATAATTGCTACTGAATGCTAAAGTAGGTAAAAATAATATTAAGAAATTAGGCAAAATAGTATTTGTTAAGAATTGTGAAATGTTTTGATATTAAAGTATTGATAGTCAGTTTAATGATTGATTTATATTTTAGAGTGATGAATAAGTTAGTTAAAATAATATAAAGTAAGGGTAAAAAAGTATTAGGTTAGGGATGGTATCGAATATAATTTTGATCACTTCATTTATTTTATGTCCATTAACACGATTGCTTCAATAAATCAGAAATTAAAGACCAAAGAAAAAATTGCCTATGGGTTTGGTGACTTTGCTTCGTCCATGTTCTGGAAGCTTTTCTCTGTGTATTTGCTTTATTATTACACTGATGTTTTCGGGATAGCGGCTGCTGCAGTTGGTACCATGTTTTTGGATACAAAATGGGGGAAGTTCAGGCCATATTTGTTGTGGGTCGCCATTCCATTTGGCATCATAGGTGTACTCACGTTCACTGCTCCTGAATTAAGTAATTCAGGCAAGTTGATTTATGCCTATGTTACTTATACATTAATGATGATGGTGTATTCTGCCATCAATGTGCCTTATGCATCTTTGATGGGTGTGATGACTCCTAATATTAAAGACCGCACAACATTGTCTACTTTCCGATTCATATTCGCTTTTGCAGGAAGTATATTGGTGTTGGCCACTGCGGAGCCCTTGGTGAGTGTTTTAGGTAAAACAGCTTCTGGTGTAACAAATGCGCAAAGTGGCCGAGAGCCCCACCGGGGTGGACCAGTTCCGCTTCTGGGCCCAGCCCATGGTGCTGCCCGAAACCAAAGTGCCCGACACCAATGTCTATGACATGCGCCTCACCCAACACGAGGACGGCTGGATCTATGGGCTGTTCTGCACCGAGCGCCGGGACCCCTCTGCCCCCGAAGGGGACCAAAGTGCTGCCCTGGCCCAGTGTGGCATTGCCAGGACCAGGGATCTGAAGAGTTGGGAAAGACTCCCCGACCTCAAAACCCCTTCCGCCCAGCAAAGAAATGTGGTGCTGCACCCCGAGTGGGTGCAGGGGCGGTACGCCTTTTACACCCGCCCGCAGGACTCTTTCCTTGAAGCGGGTAAGGGCGGCGGCATTGGCTTTGGGCTGAGTGAGGGCATCGAGGGGGCCGAGATCCAAGAAGAGCTGGTCCTGGACCCCAGGATGTACCATACGGTCGCGGAGGCCAAAAACGGGCTGGGCCCCGCCCCCCTCAAGACTTCAAAGGGCTGGCTGCATTTGGCCCATGGGGTAAGGCAGTGTGCGGCCGGGCTCAGGTATGTGCTTTATATGTTTTTGACCGATTTAGGGGATCCTACCAAAGTGATCCACAAGCCGGCGGGCTATGTGCTGGCCCCCCAAGGAGAAGAAAGGGTGGGGGACGTGTCCAACGTGCTGTTCTCCAACGGCTGGATTGTGGAGGCCGACGGGCGGGTGCTGCTCTACTATGCCTCTTCCGATACCCGCCTGCACGTGGCCACCACCACCCTGGAGCGGTTGGTGGATTATGTGGTCAATACCCCCGAGGATGGGCTCAGGAGTGCCGCCTCCGTGCACACCCTCAACCAGATCATCAACAAAAACCTCTCTTATATTCAGGAGGGTATGAAAACTCCAGGTAAATCTATTTTAAGTAAGATGCTCATATAGCAAGCGTTAAAAGGGCATTGCCATTCTTGGCAGCGCCCTAATTTTTTATTATCATCCCATGCAAAATAAACTGGAAGCTTATAAAACGGAGATGCAGCAAGAGTTGGAAAATATTCTTGCTTTCTGGATGCGTTATGCAATCGATGAAGCCAATGGTGGATTTGTTGGTAAAGTTGACAGAGATAATCATGTTGATGCCAATGCACCAAAAGGTTCTGTTTTGAACAGCCGGATATTATGGAGTTTTTCATCTGCTTTTAATTTAACAGTCAGGAAGGAATATCTTACCATGGCAGAAAGGGCTTTCCGCTACATTGCCGACCATTTTATTGATAAAAAATATGGTGGTGTTTACTGGACCGTTGATCATAAGGGACATCCTTTAGATACAAAAAAGCAGATATATGCGTTGTCATTTGCTGTTTACGGTTTAAGTGAATATTACCTGGCTTCAAAAGAAGAGGAAGCAAAAGCACTGGCTATTCGGTTATATGATACTGTTGTTAAATATAGTTATGATAAAGTTTATGGTGGCTATATAGAAGCATTGACCAGGGACTGGAAAGAAATTGGAGACCTTAGATTAAGCAACAAGGATGCTAATGAAAGAAAGTCGATGAATACCCATCTTCATGTATTGGAGGGTTTTGCTAATTTGTATCGAATTTGGCCGGATCAAATATTAAAAGAAAGGATCATTGAGTTGATCTATATTTTTTTAGATCAAATCATTGATCAGCAAACAAATCACTTGATCTTGTTCTTTGATGATGCATGGAACAGCAGGTCAAATGCCATTTCTTATGGTCATGATATTGAAGCCACCTGGCTGATTCAGGAAGCAGCAGAAGTAATAGGCAATAAGGAGCTGATAGAAAAGGTAAAACAGCGATCTGCAAAAGTTGCAGATGCGGCCGCAAGAGGATTGGATCGGGATGGCGGTTTGTGGTATGAAAAAGACCTGGATCAAAATCATCTGGTAAAAGAAAAACACTGGTGGCCTCAATCTGAAGCAATGGTAGGTTTTTTCAATGCCTGGCAAATTACAGGTGATGAATCCTGTCTGGATAAGTCACTACATAGCTGGGAATTTGTTCAAAAATATATACTGGATAAAAAAGGCGGCGAATGGGTGTGGGGTGTTAAAGATGACTACTCAATCCTTGAAGGTGAGGATAAGGTAGGTGTCTGGAAATGTCCTTATCATAACAGCAGGGCGTGTATTGAAATCATTCGCCGGATATCGAGGGATATATCTAATTAACGAACAAGGATACATACAATATGAAAAGGATCATTTATGTCTTGATGACTTTCCTGATGATGGCGAACGCATATTCACAGAAAAAAACAAATGTGCCCATGTATAAAAATGCTACTCTGTCCATAGAAGAAAGGGTCAAAGATTTATTGGAAAGGATGACGGTAGAAGAAAAGGCCGGTCAGTTGAACCAGTTGAATGGTGGCGCTTTCACAGGGCCGGCACTCAATGATGCCGGGCAAAAAGCAAAGATGCAATTGGTGCGCGAGGGAAAAGTTGGCTCCATGCTCAATGTGATCGGCGCTGCAGAAACAAAGGCTATACGGGCAGACCGGTAGAAACGGACGGACCAGGCAACTGGTTCAGCCGGTACCGTGACATTCCGCGTGAGCCTCTGTATCCTTTTGGTTACGGATTAAGCTATACTAAATTTGAATACAGCAATCTTCAATTAAGCAGCCCGGCTATCAATAAGGGTGAGTCTTTGAATGTGAATGTAACGGTGACTAACAGTGGCGATTACGATGGCGAAGAAGTGGTTCAGTTGTATATCAGGGACCATGCAGCATCTATTATACGGCCAGTAAAAGAATTGAAAGGCTTTCAAAAGGTTGCTTTGAAAAAAGGAGAGAGCAGGATGCTCACATTTGAGCTGACTGATGACCATTTATCTTTTTATGATGAAGGTGGCAATAGCGTTTTGGAGCCAGGGAAGTTTAGCGTATTTCTAGGAGGAAATTCAAGGGACGTGTTGGAAGGAGCATTTGAACTGCGTTAGTGAGCGTGAATGGTGATATATTGAAAAACAATTAACTCTTTGATTTAATCCTTTGTATATTTTCACTTTATTTCATTATGCCACGGATTTACAATTGTTTTTTCATTCTCTTTTGTTTCACCTTTAGCTGTATTGCACCAAGAATAAAATCTGGTACAGCTAATACATTAGCTGCAGGCGAATTGCAGCCTTTTGGCAGGTTTCTGATCAATAAAGACAAAAATTTAGAGTTGATTAGTTCTGCTGTACATTTCGGATTCAGTTTTGAAGGAGAGGATTGCCGGATCTTTGCCTCACTACCAGGTAAAAATGACCATAATTATTTACAATATGAGCTGGATGGTCAGTATCAGAAAAGGATCAGGATCACTGGTTCAACTAATGAGCCTATTGTTTTAAAGGCCACTGGCGGAGGCAGACATACTGTATGGATCTATAAGGCAACTGAAGCGCATACTGGTCCCATTTATATTCAGAAAATAACCGGGACGAACCTAAGCCCTATCAAAAAGCCAGATGCTCCATTAATTGAATTTATTGGGAACAGCATTACTTGCGGAGCGGCAGCAGATGCTTCTGAAGTACCCTGTGGTACCGGCGTTTATCATGACCAGCACAATGCATATTATGCATATGGCCCGAGGGTGGCAAGGGCAATAGGTGCCAATTATATATTAAGTAGCGTAAGTGGTATAGGCATTTATCGCAATTGGAATAGTGATGGTCCTGCCATGCCCGAGGTGTATGAATCGGCCGACTTCCAGCTTAATAATACATACCGTTGGGACTTTACAAGCTATACGCCCCAGGTGGTAAGCATTGCTCTGGGCACCAACGACTTCAGCAAAGGCGATGGTATTAAAAAAAGACTTCCATTTGATAGTGCGGCATTTGTCAGCAACTATATAGCCTTTGTACAACAGGTGAAATTGAAATATCCGAATGCTTTGGTTGCACTATTGAGCAGTCCAATGATCCAGGGAACTGCCAGGTTAACATTACAAAACTGTCTGACTGCGGTTAAAGAAAATGTGGATGCTTTATACCCACAGAGTAAACCAGTATCTCTGTATTTTTTTAATTCAATGGATACACATGGTTGTACGTGGCATCCCAGTGTGGAAGATCATGCAGTGTTGGCCAAAGAGCTGGAGCCATTTTTTAGGAAACTGTTGGAATGACGTAGTTTTAGAAAGGAATGCTCTGTGAATAGATCGTGAATGGTCAATAGTTTTACACATATATTGGATGCTTTATGAAAAAAAATAGTTGCTTATTTGCACTCTTAGCAGTTTTTGTAACTTATACTACATCTGTGTTTGCACAATTGCGATTGCCTGCGGTTGGTGAGCAAAGGAGGAAAGCCAACTGAGTTTTATATTGCTGGTGAAGATCAAAATTTTGTACCGGCACAAGCAAAGATTGATGGGAGCACAGTGGTTGTTTGGGCTAAAGGAATAAAAAAGCCGGTAGCTGTCCGTTTTGCTTTTAGTAATGGAGCCAGGCCAAACTTGTTCAATAAAGAAGGCTTGCCTGTTAATCTTTTCCGTACAGATGATTGGCCGGTTGATACGAGCGCAATGAAGAAATAGGCAATAGACAATATGCAATTGGCAATGGGCAATAAGCAATAAAAAAGCGCAGTTTTGGGAACTGCGCTTTTTTATTGCTTGGAATATTATTAGATAATTATTGAACCCGACCATCTTTTTTGTCCATATCGCGACCAATCACGGTACCAGCACCTGCACCCACTACGCCACCGATGATGGCTCCTTTAGTGCGGTTCTTTTTATTGATTACGGCACCTGTACCAGCACCTACCACTCCACCAATTACGGCACCTTTAGCAGTTTTGCTCCAGCCTTTTTTGGCTTCAGCGGTGTTTCCAGATTCTGAAGAAATAGCGCCGGAGCTACCTTCGCCGGAGCGATCCCCGTAAGATCGAGATGTTCCGGAAGATTTAGATTGTGATTCTTCTTTTGCAGCCAGCGCATTTGCTCGTTCGATAGAATCTTTTTCCTGTTGCGCTTTCCAAGCCTGGTATTCGGCCATACCGGCTGTATCTTCTGCCAGTTTTGCTGTGTCAACAGGTGTTGATACGGTGTTATTACTGTTGTCATTACAAGATGCGACTAAAAATGCTGCGCATAAACCTAAAAAAACAGATTTCATAGTTTTCTTTTAGAGTTAGAGATAATTGTTATTTCCGGCTATTGCAAGAAATGGTCCAAAATAAAGCAAGAAGTGGTTTAAAATGTTGTAAGAAGCATAATTAATTGTGGATTTAAGAAAATTAACCCAAAAAATATAGGTAAATACTATTTACCAGTTTGGGTAGGTTTGGATTTTCAAGAGGCCATTACCTTTACCGGATGGAGTATTTTAAACGGTTGCTCAGTTTGCTTCAAATTGAGCGGGAAGAAGATCGTAAATCATACGAATATATAATTGAAACATTGCCAGTGCAGGAGCGTAGGGCTAATGGAATGACCTGGTATCCCATTGCTATCAGGGATACAGAAATCGGTCGGGGTGATTACCTGACTGTTGAAGTGGAACGCACCACACACCAGGATGTTATTCATCAACTTCGTTTTGGGATGTCTGCAGCCCTGTTTTCCAATCATGATCCTAAAAGCAGCCGGGTAGAAGGCGTTATTTCTTACATAGCAGGGAATCGCCTAAAAATTACATTACGGGTGGATGAATTGCCTGAATGGTCCCGCGATGGCAAATTAGGTATTGACGTAGTTTTTGATGAGAACAGTTATGATGAAATGCAAAACGCTTTGAAACAGGCTTCAACGCTAGTGGAAAAGCGGGAAGAAGGACATTTGATAAAGATCCTTCTTGGAGAAAAAAAGCCTGCTTTTCATAATGGAGTCTTACAGCAGAAGTTTCAAAGACTGAATGCCAGCCAGGAGGCTGCCGTGCATAAAATACTTACTGCTAATGAATTGGCTATTGTACATGGGCCACCCGGAACTGGCAAAACTACTACCCTCGTACAAGCTATCAAATTGATGGCCCAACAAGATCGTCAGCAACTTCTTGTAGTAGCACCCAGTAATACTGCTGTTGATCTTTTGAGTGAAAAGCTGACCGATGTAGGATTGAATGTTGTTCGTATTGGTAATCCTGCCCGGGTTTCAGAGCGCTTGATGTCGTTGACGTTAGACTACAAGATGACAAGTCACCCAGATATGAAAGAAATCAAAAAACTGAAAAAGAGGGCAAATGAATTCAGGGATATGGCGCACAAGTACAAACGCAATTTTGGGAAAGAAGAGCGAGAGCAGCGCAAAGCATTATTTGCCGAAGCCCGCAATATCAACAGGCAAGTAGAAAATATGGAGCAGTATATTATTGATGATGTGTTATCGAAGGCAAATGTGATAACCGCTACATTGGTGGGTGCGAACCATTATACAGTGCGGCATCTAAAATATAGTACCGTAGTAATAGATGAAGCCGGTCAGGCATTGGAGCCTGCCTGCTGGATTCCCATTATTAAAGCAAAAAAAATAGTACTTGCAGGCGATCACTTTCAATTGCCACCAACAATAAAATCAAATGAAGCTGCCAGGAATGGTTTCAATACCACTTTGCTGGAGAAGAGTGTGGCTTTGCATCCTGAAGCTGTTGTTTTACTGGAAGAGCAATACCGTATGAATGAAATGATCATGGGGTACTCATCATTTGTCTTTTATGAAAACAAGTTAAAAGCCCATGTGACTGTTGCGCGTCAACTGTTGTTTTCCGGAGATCGTCCATTGTTATTTATTGATACTGCAGGATGTGGTTTTGATGAAAAGTTAGAAGGTACCAGCGTTAGTAATCCAGAAGAAGCTTCTTTTTTATTGAAACATTTGAGAGAGCTAGTAACTGAATTGAACACCCACTATTCAATTTGTGAGTTTCCAAGTATTGCAGTTATTTCTCCTTATAAACACCAGGTGGAGGTGCTCAAGGAGTTCCTATCAGGGGCGGCCGAATTAACGTCATTTGAGGAGCGGATTACGGTCAATACTATTGATAGTTTCCAGGGCCAGGAACGTGACATTGTATACATTAGTATGACAAGGAGTAATACAGAAAATGTGATCGGTTTTTTGTCAGATATCCGCCGGATGAATGTAGCCATGACACGTGCAAAGAAAAAGCTGGTAGTAGTTGGCGATAGCGCAACCCTTTCACAATTGCCTTTTTATGGTGATTTTATTTCTTATGCGCAAGAGCGTGATGCTTATCAGAGTGCCTGGGAGTTATTGGTGTAAAACAGTATATACAACTATTTAAGTGGTTATTTATCAAAGCCTAAGTGTAATTACTAGTTTGTTGATTTTCAGTGGTTTTACGAATATTTTTTAGCTATTATATAGGTGATTTTAACCGTGACATTCAGCTTTTCACCGAAACTTCCTGCCCATGCCTGTTTCCGGATATTAGCTTTGTGTTGTCAATAATCCAGTTATCCTAATGAGAACCAAAACTAGTTGCCTACGTATCCAAAAAATGCCCGTTTCTTAATCCGTTGGGCCCTATTGAAAACAATCCGACCTATGAAAGCCAGGCGACTGTTATGCAGTGAAATGAGTAGTAAATAATTTAATCGCCTAAAATTTCCCCTTCCCTGAAGGGGATTTTTTATTGATTGGATGTAAAAGGCAGCCGGAATTATAAATTTTATGATTATGTGGAAAAATTGCACTGGTGGTCGGAAAATCAAGCTGAGCCAGCGTTTTTATTTATGTTGATAATTGGTTTTTCCCTTTTTATGGAACTAAAAGTGATTATTGTTATTGCAGAGCTTGATAAATGTTACGTATACTTGTGATAGTTAACAATACATTTGATTCCAATTCCTCTGAGAAGTAATTAATCCACTATCCTTACACATTTATAAATCCACTCCAATTTCCAGGAAAAGCTAATTGCTTATAAAAAATATCCATAAAGACCGGCCAAGCTGAAGTTTGCGCCTCGTATTCCAATATCCTTAAATGCCCGTTTTTTTATCCGAACATTCTATTGAAAACGACCATCCAATCCTTGAAAAATTAAGGCGTCCGCCGTCCAATGAAGAAAGAGATTCAAATTTTGTAAACGCCTTATAAATGATCCCCTTTTCAGGGGATTTTTTATTTAATGTTGAGCAACCTTTTTTAGTCTATTACGTAATTTTAATTTAATTATAGATCTTTTAGCGTAAAGCGTTCGTCCTTATTGATATTCATACTGCAATTATTCATGCCTGTGAAAGCAACTGTAAGCATGAGTCTTCTAACTTTAAATATTGCTAAGTATGAAAAAGATCAACTCCACTTTTGGGTATTTGGCCCAATCAGCCTTATTATTTCTTCTCGCTTGTTCACTATTCTTGTTTATTGGTTGTAAAAAACATTTTGATCAACATGCACTAAAGGAATTCAAACAGGTGAATCTTGTAGCGAATGAAAATGGGTATGGGGCTTCTCACATTGACCCTGCATTAATTAACGCTTGGGGAATTGCATTTAATCCGAGTGGTATTGCCTGGGTTGCTTCCCAGGCCGGGCATGTTAGTGCGATCTATGATGGAGAGGGCAATACACTCAGACCTCCTGTAAACATTCCTTCACCAGGTGGTCCAACAGGCGGCAATCCCACAGGTATTGTTTTTAATAGTGCAGGTACGAATGATTTTAAATTGAGTAACGGCCAAAGAGCTTTTTTTCTCTTTGTAGGTGTTGATGGCATATTGTCGGGCTGGAATCCTACAGCGGGAGATAATGCCCTGCTGATTAAAGACAATTCAAAATCATCTGTTTACACTGGGCTTGCCATTGGCGAGTTCAACAACCGCGATTTTTTATATGCTGCTAATTTCAAGACCGGAAAAATTGATGTATGGAACTTTCAATTCAATCCTGTATCGATGACTTTTAAAGATCCAGGCTTACCAGCTGGCTATGCACCATTTAATATTCAGAGTATAGAAGATAAATTATATGTAGCCTATGCATTGGTTGGACCTGATGGCAGAGATGTACCTGGAGTAGGAAACGGTATTGTCTCAGTATTTAATAAAGATGGATCATTTGTAAAGCGGTTTGCGACAGGTGGTAAGTTGAATGCTCCCTGGGGACTTGCAAAGGCACCGGCAAGTTTCTTTGCCGATACTGAAGACCATGGGCTTGACAGGTCTTGGAGCAATGTGATTCACTGGAAACGGCAACCTGCCATCCTTGTGGGGAACTTTGGTGATGGCCGTATCAATGCTTATGGCTTAGAGGGCGAGTTCTTAGGGCAGCTAAAAACAGAGAAAGAGGTAATTGAGATCGATGAACTCTGGGCAATTACTTTTCCTCCGGTATCTGCAACTACAATTGACCAGAACCGGCTCTATTTTGCGGCTGGACCTGATGAAGAGGAAGACGGGCTATTTGGCTATATTGTTAAAGATTAGCTAGTGCATCAATTTTTATAAACAACAAAAGCCCTGTTCATTCAGGGCTTTTGTATTATTAAATCAAATCTTTTGCTATTACAGTCCAGTCGTGCTGGCCATAACCTTTTTCAATCCACTGGTCCATGAGAGCAGCCGCCGCCGGGATCGTTGTCAGTTCAGTACTTCCTTTTAATGCAGCTTCCAGGAATAGCTGTGTGTCTTTTCTTGCCATATCCAATTCCCAGGAAGGTTGGGTATAATCACCGCCAGTCATTCTTTTTAATCTTGTTTGTAAGAGCATACCAGGATTCCATGAATCGAATAATGTGAACAGATCATTAACAGGAACATCCAATGCCTTTGCCAAAGAAAGCGTATCCCTGATACCCACGGTAAAACAAACTAAAAAGGCGTTACCCACCAGTTTCATGGCTGCCGCTTTTCCTACTTCCGCGCCGAAATGAAGCAGCTTGCCAGTCATCTTTGATAATTCAGGTTCCAGTTTGCGGATAAGAATCTCGTCGCCCGATAGCAACATAAATCCTGTACTTTCCAGTGCATTAACCGGCCCCATAAATACAGGAACATGCTGGTAAAAGAACCCTTTTTCTTTCCATTCCTTAGTTCTTTTTATAGCTCCTTCTTTTGAAGTCGTGGTGTGGTCAATGATAATGGCACCGGGCGCCAATCCGCTACTTGCGGCTTCCAGTACTTCATCTACAGAAGCATCGTCTTTTAAAGTGAGATGAATCCTTTCAGCTCCCCTTACTGCATCGGCTGCGTTGCTGAATGCTTTTGCACCGTAAGTTTCCAGGGCTGTAGCCTTTGAGGCTGTGCGGTTCCAAACCTGTACTTGTTCTCCTTTATTGAGCATGGCCCTTACAAAATTGGAACCCAGCAACCCCATTCCTAAAAATGCTATCATGTAAGTTTGATTTGAAATGAGAACCCTTAACTACCTTGTTTTCTTACATATTTGGTGAGAATGACAATTACCTGGCCTTCTATCTTTCCTTCGATCTGCTCTGTATTGTTCTCTACCAGGCGGATGTTCTTCACCACTGTTCCCATTTTGGCATTGAGGGTAGAGCCTTTTACATCCAATGATTTGGTGAGCACTACCGTATCGCCCTGCTGTAGCACATTGCCATTGGTATCTTTGTGCAACTCCACGCTGCCATCTTGCTCATGGTCGCCAGTGGCTTTGGCCCAGGCCAGCTTTTCCTCGTCCAGGTAGAGCATATCGAGGTTGTCGGCAGCCCAGCTTTCGTTGCGCAGCCGGTTCAGTATGCGCCAGGCAACCACCTGCACACCCGGCACTTCGCTCCACATGGTTTCCGATAAAGCTTTCCAGTGATTGCTATCCAGTTCTTCTTTTTTCTCTATTTGCATGCGGCATTTTACGCAGGTCATGATGCAGTTATCTTCGTTTCTGCTGCTTTGCGGTGGCACTTCATATTGCAGTACACCCTCAGCCGAGCCGCAGAGTTCGCATTTGTTCTCACTTCTTTTGAGCAGCAATTCTTCCAGTTTCATTTTATTTCAATTAGGCGATGAAGGTAAATCAAGATTTAAAAATGTTGCCGTGATTGTATTTTACAAAAAATGAAAGCCAAAGAGCCCTTGAAAACCGCATTAAGTAAGGCTGCATAGCTATTAAAGCAATGGCATTTGTAACCATCCAATAAAGAAAACGATTGTCATTATAAGAAAAGCCTATGAAAAGCCACCATACAACAAAACTGATGGCGCTTAACAATACTGTAACGGTATAACTAACATAGCTCGTACCATAATAAAAACCAACTTCAATTTCCATTACCTGTCCACATATTTCACAATTATCTTTCATTTTCATAAAGTGCTTACTATATGATTTAGCAAGAAACATATTTCCTTTCCGGCAACAAGGACACTTTAGTTTTAAAACACTAGAGATATATCCAGGTTTCTTTTCTTCATTTTGCATATTTAAAAGATTGCAATGATATATATTGAAATAATAAAATAACTTTTAACACCATATTGTAACAGAGAGCTTATTAATCAATTTTAGTAGTTGACCTCATTTTATTTGTAGATTCTTTTAAATTTCTGGCTAATACTTCACTAGCCCGCTGCAATGCGGTTTCAAAATCATCAGTTACATAACGCTTTCCAATTTTAAACAGCAGCCTCGCTTTCCGAAATTCCTCTAAAACCTGAGGTTGAATGCCACTAACAATTAATTGTATTTTATCGTGCCTGCACATATTCAGGACGTCTTTTATCGTATGTATCCCTGTCGCATCAATTACGGGAACATTTCGCATACGAACGATAAGAACTTTAGGTTTTTTCTCAATCACTTTAATGGCATCTTTAAACTTGTAGGCTGCACCAAAAAATAACGGACCAGATAATTCAAAAACTTCTACTCCTTTAGGGATGTTAAATTTGGTAATTGAATTGTCGTCAATAATATTTTCGCCTTGCTCCTGAAGTAAAGAACTGACATTACTGATCTTAATCATTCTACGCATAAAAAGGAAAACCGCCAGTACCATTCCTATTTCAATAGCAAGAGTTAAATCAAAAAGAACGGTCAATAAAAAAGTAGTAATTAATACTGCTGCGTCGCTTCTACTGCCTTTGGCTATATCAATAAACGTTTCATATTCACTCATATTATATGCAACTATAACCAACACTCCAGCAAGGCAACTCATCGGGATCAGGGTAGCCCATTTTCCTACTGCTAACATGATAATGAGTAACGTAATCGCGTGAGCTATTCCAGCTACGGGAGTTCTGCCACCATTTTTTACGTTTGTAGCGGTACGCGCAATAGCGCCAGTTGCCGGAATGCCACCAAAAAGCGCGGAAGCAATATTAGCGCCGCCTTGGGCCACTAATTCCATATTGCTTTTATGATTGCCACCAATCATTCCATCTGCTACAACAGCCGAAAGCAAACTTTCTATGCCTCCTAGAATAGCTATTGTAAAAGCTGGTTGAATAGAGTTTTTTCTTATATTCCAATCCAGGTATGGCATGGAAGGTATAGGTAAAGAGGAAGGTATACTTCCAAACCGGCTACCGATGGTTTCAACTGGTAAATGAAAGATTTGCACCGCACCTGTTGCCAGGATAATGGCAATTAAAGAACCAGGTATAACACGGGTAAGCTTAGGCGAAAGAAGAATAATTATTACTGTTCCGGCACCTATGATAACAGCATACCAATTGATTGTGGAAATGTGTTGAAAGTATACATGCCATTTTTCAATAAAATCTGCAGGTACTGCACCCATAGACAGACCCAAAAAGTCTTTCACTTGAGATGAAAAAATAATGACTGCAATTCCGGTAGTAAAACCAACAATCAAAGGATGAGGAATGAACTTGATTACACTGCCAAACCGGGCAAAGCCCATGAGCATGAGCATGATACCTGCAAGAAAAGTGGCAATAACCAACCCATCAACGCCATATTGCTGTACAATTCCATAAACAATAACGATGAAAGCACCTGTAGGACCACCAATCTGTACTCTGCTACCACCAAAGGCAGCTATAATAAAGCCGGCAATTATTGCTGTAAATAAACCCTTTTCAGGTGAAACGCCAGAAGCAATGGCAAAGGCAATTGCTAAAGGTAAGGCTACAATGCCAACAATGAGTCCTGCAACCAAATCTTTTGAAAATTGTTGTCGGGTGTAATTCCTGAGGGTGTCTAATATTTTCGGTTTAAACATAACTATGACGATTGCAGGCGTTTATTTTTATACCTTGATCCAAAACTTTAGTAACCCATCAAATTCAGTTTTTACTACATAATAACATGGGGGGATTTCGTCCTCAAGACTATGGTAGGTGGCAACTCTTGTACCAACAGGTTTTTGTTCCAATTGATTAAAAAGATACCGATTGTAGTAGTTGTATAAAGATAAAGAGTGCTCAATACGATTATCGATTTTTTCTGTTCCGTTTAAATTTTCATAAAAGGAATTATAGAAATAAAAATGGTCGAATTGACGAAAGTCTAATTGTGTAAAATTTCCGTGAATGAATGAAACATTGTTTAATTCCAGCTTGCTACTACATTCTAAAGCATAATCCACCAAATTATTGCGTTGCTCTACTCCATAAAAAAAAGCTTTTGGCTTATACTGAGCAGCAGCTATGCAAAATTTGCCCACACCGCTACCAATATCTAAAACATGTACATCGTTTTGAGGAACTAAAAAATCTGCTGCACATCTTGCTACTTCCAGGGGCGTCCAATGCCGGGTAGCTTTAGCTTGAATATGTGATGGGTACAACTTATTTAATGATTTATCATCATTAAACCACTTATGCAATCCATGATTTTGTACTAACATACTATTCACAATCTTTGATATTAAAAAACTTTAATTCTTCCATTCATTGTCATCAATAAAACAGAGGCCTCTTTTGCATGCGCAAAGCTACCATCTATCTCAAAGGATTAAAGTAAACCTCATTACCCCGAAATGTGTTCTATTTTACCTTAAATAGTGACTTATATTACTTTTTAAGTGGTTAAATTTGTTTGCGTTATGATAAAAGGTGTTTTTCCTATAGACAAATGGAGCTTTAAAAGCGGTTCCATATTGACTGAATTGCCTGCAGAGGAGCTTGAAATGCTTTTTGCTCATATGAGTGAGCACATTTATAGTAAAGGACAAATCGTATTTAGGGAAGGAGCTTATCCCACCGGAATATTTTATATAAGAGAAGGGAAGATAAAAAAATATAAGGTAGATAAGGAGGCGAGGGAACAAATTATATATGTGGCCAATACGGGGGAATTGATTGGATATCATGCCTTAATTGCAGAAGAACGTTATCCTGATTCTGCTGCTACACTAGAAGACAGTAAAATTGTATTTATACCGAAACAAGATTTTTTAGAGGTGTTGGGCACTTCAAAAGTTTTACCCCAAAGGTTGTTGAAGACTTTAAGTCATGAGTTTGGAGTATTTGCTAATAGTATTGCATTATTTGCCCGTAGGAGCGTGAGGGAACGGTTTGCCATGCAATTGGTAGTGATGAGAGAAAAGTATAAAAAGAATTTTGTTCCTGGTATGGAGGTTGAAATCAATATGTCAAGAGAAGATCTGGCAAATCTTGTAGGAACGGCAAGAGAAAATATCTTGCGCATACTTAAAGATTTTAAAGAGGAAGGGATTTTAGAAACCAAGGGAAGGAAAATTATCATTAAAGACATCAATAAATTACTTAGTGTAGCAAATTATTAAAAACTAAATAGAGTCACCGAAACCGGATGTAGCGGAAAAAATAAAAAGGCAATCTGAAATGAAGATTGCCTTATGGAGTTATGTGCCCCATATTGGAGAATTATCAAAGATTAGCCGCTAAATCTGCCAGACCTTGAATACCCGTTTCCCTCATCCAGGATAAAGAATACCAAATCTACAAGGAAATTCATGGAATGCAACAGTGTTTAGTTAGTAGATGGCGAGAAATAATGCTCGCAATCGTGCAAACGTCAGCCTCTGTTTCTACAAGGCTTTTTATTGAATCTTTTTATTAGTCACAAAAGCATAAAGAAGCTTTTCATTCTCATCAGTAAGTTATGTTTTATTTACAAAATGTATAGTTTATTTTACTTTTTGGATAGAATACTATACTTTTATATAAATAATACAAACTGGTTCAAAATGAAAACAAGGTATTTGCTCTCTAATAAGTTTAAGCGCATTGGCTGGTGGATAATCGTTCCTACTTTAATAATGATGGTCCTGATTCTACACTACAACGTAAGCTTTTCATTTCTCGATTACCAGGCAAATGGAAAGCTTTCTTTTGATAGGGATTTTCTGTTCGATATTCAGCTTAATAATTTTACAGATGAGGTCTTTGGTATCCTATTAATCTGTGGTCTGTTTATGGTTGCATTTTCAAAAGAAAGAGTTGAAGACGAGAGAATCCGTCAATTAAGATTAGAATCATTATTGTGGGCAATTCTAATTAATACAGTATTTCTTGCCTTTTCAATAATCTTTTTTTACAACGATCTTTTTATTTGGGTGATGGCATACAATATAGGTACGCCTCTTATTCTCTTTATCATCAGATTCAATATGGTGATGTTTTTCGAAAGAAGAAAGTTAAAAAACGAAGACCTATGAAAAATACGATTAGAATAGAGCGTGCAATTCTAAACATTACGCAACAAGAGCTTGCCGACAAAGTAGGATGCACCAGGCAAACAATTCTCGCCATTGAAAGTAACAAGTATGCTCCTTCTATAATTCTGGCTATGAAGATTGCAAAGGTTTGTCAAAAGAAGGTTGATGATATTTTCACCTTGGAAGACGATGACTAAAAAACCCTTCGAAAACTCGAAGGGTCAAAGTCCCTAAGTCAATTTGCAGCAACTATAGAGACATTTTTTATTGTTAATCAAATTAAACTGAAAAAAATGAATTTAAAAAACATAACAACAGGTTGTCTAATGCTGACTGCCCTACTGGGTACTATGGCTTTTTTCTCCTGTAAGAAAGAAGCTGCGGGTCACAATTTTAAAAATGATTTGAGCGAAGTTAAAGGAAGCTTAGAGGGCAAGAAGCTTATAGGTAGTATAACGGCCGTAACTGAAGACAATGAATCAGCACTTATATTCAATAACGGCAATGAATTGGTCATAATTGGCATTCCGAAAAGCGAAAGCCTTGATGCAGGCACAATAAAGTTCGCAGAGCTAATTGTTTCTAAATATGGTGTTATTATCAAGGATGTATCCAAAAATGAGGTTTGGTTACTAGCAAATAATGACGAGGAAAGTAAAAGGAAATTTGAGTCTGTTAGAGCATTTTTTCCGGACGCAAAACATAATGCAACGATTTTTGACCTGATAGAGATAAACACCGGACAAGAATAACAAGTAGCTGCAAATTGACTTTTCCTTAATGTTCTGCATCTTATATAGCGCTCTGCACACTTGGTTGACCTTTCAGTAATCTTACTACATACATTTGCAGATCACTTCATTCAAAAAAATTGCCGTTTAAATTTTACTGTAAGACTGTCCTTTTGACGAGTGAGTATCCGATGAGTTTAGGGAAGGAAAGCAATTTTAATAATCAAAAAGCCCACTCAATAAAGTGGACTTTTCTGGAAGAATCTTTCCTAATTTGGTTTATAGTGCCCAGGACTGGATTCGAACCAGCACACCTCGCGGCGCCGCCACCTGAAGACGGTGCGTCTACCAATTTCGCCACCTGGGCATCCTTGAAATTGGAGTGCAAATATAGTGTAAGCGGACAAATCATTATGTAAAAATTTTCTTTAAATCTATTTTTCCTTCCAGGTTAACAATAAAACACCAGCTAATACCAAAGCGGTGCCGATCAGTTGTTCGCAGAAGATCATTTCACCTAAAAAATAATGCGCCTGCAGAATAGTAGAAACAGGCCCGATACTGGAAATGATAGCTGCATTGCTGGACCCTATCCGCTTTATGGCACCAGATGTAAGAAATGATGGGATAACCGTTGCAGCAATGGCCAACAGTATACCATACCACCACAAGTTACTGCTTTGCTGAATAGCATCCCATTGGCCTCTGACAGTGAAATGTACTAAAACGCCTGCTGTTGCAGAAAGCATGGCATAGGCTGTAAACTTGGAAGATCCCACTTCAGATATGATCCGGCCGCTTCCCACCAGGTAAATTGCGAACGTGATGGAACACAGAAAAATGAGGAAGCTACCCCAAAAGAAATGCGCATTGCCGGCATCTATCTGTAATTCGCCCAAGAAAGCGAGTCCAATACCAGCATAAGTAAGTACCAACGCTATGATCTGGTTGCGCTGTATTTTTTGATGATAGACCAACGCATTGATCAGAACAGCAAAGGTGGGGTAGAGGAACAGGATCAACCGCTCAAGGCCTGCTGATATGTATTGTAAACCTATAAAATCGAAAAGGCTGCTCAGATAATATCCAAATAAACCTAAGAACAAGATAGACATCCATTGCCGGGTTGTGAGTTTTGTATTGGAACTTTTACTGCTTACCATGTATGCTGCAACCAGGTAGAAGGGCAAGGAAAAGATCATACGTATAGTAAGGAGTGTTAGTGCATCTACTTTGACTGCTGTAAATGCTCTTTTTACGATGATGGCCTTAGTTGAAAAAAGGATGGCACCTGCCAGTGCTAAGAAGAGCCCGGTGAGGTTGATGGATTGTTTTTTTATTTTTTCAATGTCTCCCATAAAATGCTAAGGCAGGTGATTATTTGTTGGTGCTTAAAATGGTTCGAGGTGCGAAGTTAAACAGGCAGGGACGAAAAACTATTCAAGAGTAAATTGGTTTTCAATATTGTAAAACTGTTAATTGACTTGTGCGCTCATAGAAATAATTCAGGTAATTGCCAGATCTATAAAATAATGTTGTGGAATGAGTTGGCTAAATCGGTTTAGATTTGGTTGTTTGAAATTGATTTTTTAGCTTTATGGTCATTAAGCCGTTACCAAAACTAATTGCTTTACTGATGGAGTTTTGTCTTTTGTATCATTAGCTGTTGAAAATCTTTTATTTTCATACATAAAGTACGATAACCTGCCTTTTATATAATAATAATTTAGTATTCTTACGGTATAAATTTTATGTTTGCTGCAGGTTATTCTTTATACTCTTAACATATGAAAATGAAAAAAAAGACATCCATCCATGATATTGCGAAACAACTGAATGTTTCCTCCACTACGGTATCGTTTGTTCTAAACGGTAAAGCTGAAGAAAACCGCATCAGCAAGGATCTTGAGACAAAAATTCTTAAATATATTAAAAAGGTAGGCTACCAACCTAATATGGTAGCCAAAAGCCTGCGAACAGGCAAAAGCATGATCATTTGTATGCTGGTGGAGGATATTTCCGATCCATTTTTCTCCAGTATTTCCAGAATTGTGGAAGCAAAAGCTTTTGAGCAAGGTTATAAAATATTTTTTGCCAGTACTGAAAATGATACAGAAAAGACGAAAGCTCTTATCAAAATTTTCAGGGAACGGCAAGTGGATGGCTTTATTATAGCACCCCCACCAGGCATTGAAGAGGAACTCAGGGATTTATTAAAAGAAAAAAAACCAGTAATTCTATTTGACCGTTATTTACCAGATGTTAATACAACCAATGTAATTGTCGATAATTATGGTGGCGCCTATGCTGCTATTCAGCATTTGCAACAGAATGGGTATAAAAATATAGCGTTTGTTACGCTTGAATCGAAACAGACCCAGATGCAGGACCGGTTAAAAGGGTACCAGCAAGCAATAAAAGAAAGCGGTCAGAAAAAGAATGTGCTTAAAGTGCCTTTTGGTAATCCCAAAGAGTTGATCGTTGAACAGATCAGACAATTTTTACAAGAGCAGCCACAAATTGATGCGGTTTTGTTTGCCACTAACTACCTCGCTATAGCTGGCCTGGAGGCCATGTCCGCATTGAAACTCATTATACCCAATAATATGGCAGTTGTTGGGTTTGATGACAATACACATTTTAGCCTGTTTTCTCCTCCCATTACTGCTGTGGCGCAGCCTGTACAGGAACTTTCAGAAGAAGTTGTCAAGCAGATAATGGTTTATTTAAAAAATGGAACTAAATCCAATAAGGAAGAAACGATCGTATTGCCAACGGCTCTGATCATAAGAGAATCCTCTTTAGGTAAATCAAAGAAAAAAGCAAAAAAATCAATCAGTTCAAAAATCAAGGAAACAGCTACCGCATAAAAGAAGCACTAAAATTTACTTTTACCAACCTGTTAATTCCAATTAAGCTTGGACAAGGATAGTACTATTTTAAGTTGAGGAGTAAGGATATAGATCGTGAATGGTGAAATGTAAATGGGATAAGTTTTTGGTTGGCAGTGACAATTTATTTCTCATAGCTCGGAGTTAACAAAATAAAGCCTTCTTGCCTGATTGGGTTAGGAGGTTTTGTCTTTTTAAGATTTACCAAAAAGGTTCAATTAGTAATGTGTATTTATGACACACGCTGGTCATGAGTGAAATTTCATAGAATTTCTCTTGATATTGTAAATAATATTCTATTGTAAGTTACTGAAATTTAAATATTAAAATCGATTTAGCAAATTTTGAAAAAAATATTTGCTAAATCGATTAAGTTTCTTTTAACTTTATTCCTGTATTCATAACGTTTATTTCGGATAACCAAAAGCATAAGACGGGAAGGGAGTGATAAATAGACGGGTGCAAAGTATATGTAAATAATCTTTTCAACAGTTCTACAACTAACGAATTTGTTATGCCAAGGAAAGGAACTTCTGCTGAATTTACTAATTATCCCAGAGCTAAGGAATATAGGCTTGGCTCACTTACAAACTACTATAATATAATTATATTGAATTTTTTGCCGCGGAATTATGCTGCTAAGCATAGGAATAAAATTACACTGGCTTAAGGCTGGTATATAGTATTGATATATCTGTTTAAGAAACAGTTTCACCCTGCCACAACATAAATCAATCATAAATTATTAAAAAGCTCTTTGAGTTTTATAAAATGAGCAATCAGGCTATAAAGAAAAGAATATCCATTCATGACATTGCAAAGCAATTAAACGTTTCATCAACTACGGTCTCTTTTGTTTTGAACGGCAAAGCAGAGGAAAAAAGAATTAGCGATGAAATGAAGAAAAAGATTTTAGACCATGTTGCTGAAGTGGGTTATCAGCCTAACCAGGTAGCCAAGAGTCTACGGACTGGGAAGAGCAAGATCATAGGTATGCTGGTAGAAGATATATCCGATCCATTTTTCTCCAGTATTTCACGCCTGGTTGAAGAGAGTCTGTATAAGCATGGATATAAGATATTTTTTTCCAGCACAGAGAACAATACAGAGAAAACACGGGTATTGCTTAATGTGCTGCGGGAAAGACAGGTAGACGGTTATATCATAGCGCCTCCGCCTGGTATTGAAAATGAAATTGAATCATTAATTGGTGAACGCAGTCCTGTGGTTTTGTTCGATCGCTATTTTCCTGATTTAAATACCATCAATGTTGTTGTGGACAATTTCGGTGGAGCGAGTTTGGCAATTGATCATCTGTATGAAAATGGATACAGGAAGATCGGTCTGGTGACTTTGGATTCGGAGCAAAGCCAGATGAAAGACCGGTTGGCAGGTTATAATGATACAGTAAGAAAAAAGGGATTGCCTTCGGTTGTAGAAAAAATACCCTTCCGGCAAACCAAGGAAGAAATGGTGAAGCAAATAAAAGATTTCCTGTTGACGCATTCAGAATTGGATGCAGTGTTGTTTGCCACCAATTATTTAACTATACCAGGATTGGAAGCTATTATAGAATTGACGCTTTCTATCCCACATGATATTGCTGTAGTAGGCTTTGATGATAACAACCATTTCAGTCTGTTTTCTCCGTCTATAACGGCTGTTGCACAACCAATTCAGATGTTGTCAGAAAAAACAGTAAAGCGGTTGATGAGTTGTTTGGTAAAAGAAAAAGAAGGTTTTAAAAGCGAAACGGAAGTGTTGCCAACAAAATTGATCATCAGGAGTTCATCCTTACCCAAATGAGAGAATGATTAGAGTGTAAAGGAGCTTAAAGAGCTTATTCAAATTTTAAACATAAACCCCAAAATTTCGCATTATGACGAAAATCCCTGCTGGTAGGCAACTACCGAAAAAAATGGGGGCATCAGGAAGATTGGCTTGCCTGAGAAGACCCTTGTATTTTCTTATTTTTCTTTTGGCGCTACAATTGAGTAGTAACCATGCTCTGGCACAAAAAACAAAGGCTACTGGCCGTATAGTAGACGAAACAACTGGCGAAGCCGTAGTGGGTGCTACTGTTAAAGTGAAAGGTGGTAATGCTGCCGTTACTACCGACGCCAATGGTAACTTTACTATTGACGCTTCCGAAGATGCTACGCTTGAAGTAAGTAGTGTTGGTTATGGTGCTCATATAGTAAAAGCCGGCCAACAGATTCAGGTGAAATTAGCCGTTGCTGATAAGCAACTGAATGAAGTGGTTGTAGTGGGTTATGGTACCAAGAAAAAAGCCACCTTAACAGGTTCGGTAGCTACAGTGGATGCTAAAGTATTTCAGGATCGTGGTGCGGTTTCAAACCCT
>CBKWHA010000053.1:0-25907 GCA_966674115.1 uncultured Chitinophagaceae bacterium | reverse complement strand
CTATATATTACCTGTTCTGTTTTTAGAGAAGAAAATGAACAAGTAGTTGAATTCATACAGCAGAACAGTACACTGCAGTTAGAAAACTTGCAATATTTTACAGGCTATCAGCAAAAGGCAGATACGCTTTTTGCTGCTTTATTTATTAATAGGAAGTAACTTAAAACATCAGTCTTCTTTGAATTTTATTTGATACTTTTAAAACTTCACCATCAGCCCTGCACCCACAAGTGATTTCATTTGTAATGCCGACGATGTTCCATGATCTCCAAACAGCCTTACATCATCATCGTAGATAAAGTCTATATTCCAACTGGCTGATAGCAAATTACTAAGCTTAGCAGAAAATACATTTGAGAAAAAAACATCAACATTTTCAGGATTGTGCCGGTAATTAGAGAACAAATCCAACCGTCCTTTGTAAGTCAACACTTTGTTTAAATCTTTAAGAAAGTTAGCGGTTAAAAAAGCACCTACTTCCACCTTTTGATGTTTACCCGGATCCACACCATATAAGCCTTTGGAAGCTAGTGTATCGTCTTTTACTATGATCCAGCGTGCTGTGGCTGGCGAAACAAATAATGAAAAAGTTTTTGTTTTATAATCTAAACCAGGGCTTACCAATACATAGGCAGGCGATAAAAATGAAGATGCAAATGTTTTTACTTCATCTGGATAGGTGTAGCCTTTCAAAAGTTGCGACCTGAAATTCAGAAGACCCGAAATGTTCCATTTTGATGAAAAAGCATAACCATATTTTGAAAGAATATCCAGTCTGTCATCATTCTTGCGGCTGCCAAGACTGGTAGTCCTCAAAAATCCAAAATTAAGATCCAGTGTGTTATCCCAGCTATGTCTATCTTTTTTATAAAATGCATATAAATTCAGTACAGATGTTATAGTCAAACTAAAATTATCACCTCCTGCCGCCCAATTGCGCAATGAGCCCTGAGCCAGGTTAATGTTATACAAGCCACCACGTTTCCATATTTTAGGAATTGTATCATTATTATCTTTTTTTATTACTTTATTAGATTCCGTCTGAAGTTCTTTTACTGTTTTATCCTGAGCCACAGTTATGTTACAAGCCAGTAGTAAAAGCAAGGTCACAATTCTATTCATGCAGATTTTTTTTGATAAAAGTAATCGCTTAGATATGTACGTTTCATTTACGAAACGATTATACAATTGAGAGTTAGCATGTAAATATGCGTGCATGTGAAGGACGAATAATTTTTGCTGCAAAATAAAATCATTCAATCGTAATTCATCTGAAGTTTACTTTGCAATCACCAGTTCCTTTGTTTCCATCAAATCTTTGCCTTTGTAAACACTAACAAAATATCTACCACTGGCAAGATAAGGTGCATCAATAATAAAATTAAATATACCTTCTGGTTTCAATTCTTTACGAGACAATACCGTTTGTCCTGAAGCATTGTACACAATAATTCTGAGTTCATCTATAGGTTGTTCAAAAGCAGTTTGAACAGTAAACCTCCCTGTAGCAGGATTGGGAAAAACATTGATCTGATCCGGTAATGCACAAGATGGTTGCACATTTATTGAAACAGTATCCAGGTATTCTGCTAAGAAAGAGTTTGAAGCAGTATCGATCACCTGACGAATGCGGTAGGATATAGATCCTGCTTCAATCCTCGATAAAATATCAGTCAATTGATAATTGTGGCTTGAAAATACAGTGCCTATGCCATCAAATATAGCAATCTTTCTAAAGCCAGTATCAACTGAAGTTTTACGTTCAATTTCATATCTCATGGCTGAAATATCTTTACTCGTCCATTTGATGGTAGTTCGGCAATTATTGAAACTAGCACTTGTCGTAGCAAATTGCCTGAGCAAAATGGCAACAGCCTTTCTTACATCTGGAATTCCATAACCAATTCGGTCATTAGGATTAGAAACATTGCTTCCGGATGATCTTAATGCATTTATTATGCTCATATTATTATACTCCTGGAATCCTTGCCACAGGCAGGTTGCTAATCCTGCTAAAATTGGGCAGGAGAATGAAGTACCGCTTCCCGTGCCAATTGTGTTGTTGGGGTTCTGAATCCAGGTCTCAACACCTACAGCCACAACATCGGGCTTTATTTGTCCGTCTGAGGATGGACCATAGCTGGAGAGTGCTGCAGATTGTCCAATTACATTTACAGCACCTACCGCCAAAACACTATCTCCATCAGCAGGAGTGGTGAGATATTTCCATGTACTGATTCCTTCATTACCTATCGAATTCACCACAAGTATACCCTTTTTAGCTGCAAGGTCTGCTCCCCTGGCAGCAATCGTGGTATTACCATTCATATTTGCATATGAATAATTCAATCGTGGATTATCAAACCGGAAATAACCCAATGATGAAGAAATCACATCTCCACCTGCACTATCTAACCTTTCTGCTCCACATACCCAATCATGTTCTTCAATTGGATATTCCGAAGAAACATTCTCGGTACGAAACAAATAAAATCCCGCTTTGGGTGCAGTACCTATAAAGGTGCCAGGGATATTTCCTGCAATTACGGAAAAGCATTGCATGCCATGTGCATTGTCATCCTCCACAATGGCATTGTTAGTAATAAAATCCCACGTGCCTAAAATTTGTCTGTTAATGTTAATGCTATCAAAGGCCCATAAAGAAGTATAGTTTTGGTAACCTGCATCAAGCATACCGATGATCATGCCCTGGCCGCGAAGACCTATATTATGCAGGAACTCACCATTATGCAAATGTATCTGACTGAACGTTCTGCCATAATCAAAAAAGTCGGCAGTAGTTTGTTCTTTTTTTAGAGATTTTGATGCCTTTCTTTTTCGTGATATTTTACCTGAAATAGCAAAGTCTGCGTAACTGTTTTTCCTTATGCGGCTTGTAATCTGTGATGTAGCAGCAACAAAAGGAAATAATGAAATCCTGCTTAAGGCTGCAGAATTTGAAACCTGAATAGAAACCTGATTAAGCCATTTGGATGCGTTTAGAACCGTTATACCTGGCACTGAACGAAGGCTGTCTAAGTATGTAGCAGAAACAGGCAAATCTGTACTATCCAAAGTTATTGCGTATCGATTGCGACGATCAATAGCTCTTTGTGAAAGATATGCTGAGGGGTTGGATAAAGAATATGAAGAATAGTTTTTGTCTGTGAAACGGACAAGATACTTCTGTGCTTTAGCCACGTTTGCAGAAAAAAAAAGGATTAGCAATAATCCAATCTTCAGAACTTGCATTATAAATTTAGTTGTGTTCTATAATTACCCGCTTCACGCTTGCACCAATTTTATAAGTTGTAGAATCCGCATAGCTTGGATTACTTGTCCATAAAATAAATTCTGAATATACCAAACCCGTATTTTTTGCGTATTTATCAACAATATATGCTTTATCTCCGTAAGGAAGCTCTGACCTTACAGTGTCTATTCTCTGGCCAATAGAATCTCTGTCGCCATAAACCCACTCTCTATTTTCGTATTCATAACTCCTGGTTTTTCCAGGAGGTACAATGATCTTGTTTAGTGATAACGGTTGGTTTGTTCTATTGTAAACTGTTAAGTTAAGGTATGGATTTGTAGGCTCTGCAGCAGAAATTAAGACAGTATCTGTTGCAGAGCCAATAACTAACACAGAGGTTACATTAGCAGAAATGATTGCTTTATTATTTTTTACCTCACTGGTATCTGGTAAGTTTTCTGCGTTTATGCGTTCAACTGTAATTATATTATTGAAAGTTTTCCCATTATAAACAACTGTTTCATCTGTTTTTCTGATTGTAAAATCCCAGTCATTAACATCATTAAAACCAGAGAAACTATATACATCAACTGGTAAATAGCTATTACCTTTCCATGAATAGTTTTCTTTAATTGGAACGGCTAGATTTATTATCCTTTGGTTATTTTCAATAATTTCTACCCTGTTTGTTAACGGGGTAATATAATAAGTTCCATTTTGCGTCCAATCTTTTTTTCCAGCGCTATCTCTTATATACCGGTAAACCCTATAACTTGTTCTTCCAAGATTATCAGTTAAGACGCCCTGGATAAGATGTTTCTCCTGGTATGAATGAACTTCTTCACTTCTTCCTAATTCGGTGAAGACTGTAGAATCTAATTTGTAAATAATATATTTACCTGGTTCTAAAGGAATATATTCTTGTAAAAGTTCTGGTTTAATGTCCCTGTCATCAAATATCTCTTTTTCTTCAGCACAACTATAGAGGAGTAAAGAAAAAATAAAAACAATACAGGCAGGGATTAATTTCATAATAGCAGTATTATAGTTGCATAAAAATAGTAATAAATGGGATAGACGAATGTTATTATTTTCTTTGGATGATTCCACCTCCAATCACGTCATCACCTTCATAAAATACTGCACTTTGGCCAGGAGCAATGCCTTTGGCTTTCTCATAAAACCTAACAATTATATCATTACCATCAGGAATCAATAATGAGGGGCTGCCTTTGTCTTTATACCTGATTTTGGTGATGGCTTCTCTTTCTTCCTCTAGACCCTTATACTTGATCCAGTTAATTTTACTAACCTTCATGTCTTCCTTTTCCAGGTCAGCTTCATCACCCAGAACTACCGTATTGGTTTCAGGATCAATATGGGTAACAAAAGCAGGTTTGCCCAAAGCAATATCCAGGCCTTTACGTTGACCAATTGTGTAAAAAGGATAGCCTTTGTGTTTGCCCAGGATTTTACCAGTCTTATCTACAAAAAAGCCTCCGGATACTTTCTCTTCCAATCCCTCTACCTTACGTTTCAGAAAGCCACGGTAGTCATTATCAGGTACAAAGCATATTTCGTAGCTCTCGCTTTTTTTTGCGAGTTCCGGATAGCCAAAATCAAGGGCCATCTGGCGTATTTCTGTTTTGCGGTATGTACCCAAAGGCAATAAAGTACGGCTGAGCAGGTCTTGTTCCAGACCCCAAAGCACATAGCTTTGATCTTTCAGTTCATCTACGCCTTTTCTTATAAAATAGCGGCCGTTTTCATGTTGATGCACGGTGGCATAATGACCTGTGGCAATAAAGTCGCAGCCAAGGGCATCAGCTCTTTTCAGTAAGGCGCGCCATTTAATATGAGTGTTGCACAAAACACATGGATTCGGTGTACGGCCGGCAAGGTATTCTTCTACAAAGTTCTCTACTACAAATGATCCAAACTCATCTCTTATATCTAAGATATAATGAGGAAAGCCATGCTCTACAGCAGCCATGCGAGCATCATTGAAAGAATCCAGGTTACAGCAACCAGTTTCCTTTTTACCACCGCCACTAGCTGCATAATCCCATGTTTTCATGGTGATGCCAACAACTTCATAGCCTTGCTCATGAAGCATCAGTGCTGTAACGGTACTGTCAATACCGCCGCTCATGGCTACTAAAACTTTTCCTTTTCTGCTCATAATAAGGCCGCAAAGATACAAAGAGTAGGTGGGGTAAGGGTAAAGGATGGGAATTTTAGCAAATAGATAGAAATCTTTGAAACATTAAGACTTTCTCAAAAATTCTTGCTTAATCTATACAGCTACAGCTTTTTCCCCTATCAAAATACTGGAAGGAAATTTTAAATGGAATACAGCTCCGTTATTTGGCTGGCCTTCTGCTGAAATCTCACCATAATGATTTTGAACAATTTTTTTACATAATGCCAGACCAATTCCATTTCCATTATAAGAATGTTTGTCATTTAGCCTTTGGAAAAGCTGAAATATCCGGTCGGCATATTTTTGTTCAAATCCAATACCATTGTCACTAACAATAAATTCAATAAAGGAAGGCAGTTTGCCATTTTCGTCAGGTACATACTTCTGTACCGAAATATGGATCTTTGGTGGTATATCGGGATTAGAAAATTTAAGTGAATTATTGATGAGGTTATAGAAAAGCCTGTTCATTTGAGATGGAATGGCCTTTATATTTGGCAAAACATCACATAATATCTGCGCTCCTTTTTGTTGGATCATCAATTCTACATCGGAAAGGACATTTTCGACAATTACATTGAGGTTCGTTTCTTCAAATAATTCATCAGTCCGGCTTTGCCTGCTATAGGCCAAAAGGTCATTGATAATGCCCGACATCCTTTCTGTTGATTTAAGAATTTTTGAAAGATAATTTTTCCCCGCCTCATTCAGCTCATTACAATTTCTTTCCTCCAGCATCCCAGCGAAAGTTTGAATTTTTCTTAGGGGCTCCTGGAGGTCATGGCTAGCAGCATATGCAAACTGCTCTAATTCCTCATTGTAACGAATTAGTTGCTGATTTGCTTGCCGTAATTCTATTGTCCGCAATTCTACCTCTTTTTCCAGAGCTTCAGCCATCATTTTATTATCAGTAACATCAACGCAGGAGCCTATATAGCCAATAAAGGTCCCATTCGGTGAAAAGCTAGGTTTTCCATTATTAAGGATCCAACGATACGCACCATCCTGCCTCTTTAAACGGAACTCCACTTTAAATTCTTCTCTTTTGTTAAAGGCTGCAACATAGGCTTCTGCACAAAATTCAATATCATCAGGATGTACATTTACAGCCCATCCGTCACCTTTTTCTTGTTCTATCGTACGGCCAGTAAAATCCAGCCATCCTTTATTAAAGAAGTTGAATTGTTTATCTGTACCGGACATCCAAATCATAACCGGGGCTGCATCAGCTATTTTATTAAACCTTTCCTCGCTCTCCCGGAGTGCCTGTTCTGCCAGTTTCAGGCTTGTTATGTCCACTAACATGTTTACAGCCTCCACCACTTTTCCTGAGGCATCTAATATAGGTTTGGGATTAGCCAGAACATTCAACCTCACACCATCTGGCCGTTCTATTATAATTTCAGCTAACTTGATTGGTCTTCCTTCTTTTAAAGCAATAGCCATCGGGCATTTATCTAAGTCGAGCGGGTTTCCGTTTGAATCGATGATCTTCCAAGAGCCGCACCAAAGATCCTTCCCAACTTCTGGTTTACGGCCCCACAAAGCAGCAGCAGCTTCATTATACATAAGTATCCGGCCTTCTGCATCACATGTATATACTGCAGCGGATAATCCGTTCATTAGCTGGGAATAACGGTTTTCACTTTCTTGCAGGGCTTTTAAAAGCTTTTTGTCGGTTGAATTATTTATAAAGAAATTATAATAAATAGCTTCTGAATAGCCTTTCTTTTCAGGATTCAATAATTTAATAAAAGCAACAAAGCCCTTGACTTGGCCTGTCTCATTAATATCTGGCTTAAAAGAACCCTCAATCAATTGCAAAGAGCCATTTACAGAGAGTAGCTGGGTTTCAAACTCAATATTTGATCCGGACAAAGCCTTATCAGCAAATTCTTTAAGTCGCAAAAATGTATCAGTTTCCAATATTTCTTTTAGTGTATTCCCAATAACCTGTTCGTTTGCAAGGCCAGACCAATGTTTGAACGACTCATTTATATATTTAAAACGATAGCCTTTATCAATATAAAATACAAGAGCAGGAAGTGAATCCAAAATAAAAGAAAATTGGACGGATTGATTTTCATTTTGCGGTACAAACGGATTAGAAACGGTATTTGGCATTTTCAGTCAGTATATAACTGCCTATAAATCACAATTTTTGCGCCACAGCAATATTGATGATATTTATTCCTTTAAGTGAAAAAGAATTTATGATTTTAATTAGGTTTAGACTGAAACAATTTTTAATGCGTAAGTATTTTGATATATAAATACTTTTACGGAAAAGCTAACTCAACAAGAATATATAGGTATTGAGCAATTCATGTATTAAGAAATGGGAAAAATACGCAACAGTTTTTCTTTTCTTATTCAGTATTTCCACTAAATGCCAAAAAAGACCCTTATATATTAGGGAATAAGTAAGAAATTAATACACCTTAATTGAAATTACTGCAAGGGGTTAGAGGGAAAGGAGATAGTGGGATAAATAGAGATATTGAAGGGTTCAGGAGGTGGATTGTAAGATCCAACAGGAAGCAAAGTTAGGTAAGAGAGGGGTAGTATTGGGAGCGTAAGGATTGAAAGCCTGTGATGTATATTCAGTTCACTGAGTGTAATATTTTAATAATGGTTAATATTAAATTAAGTCTTTACCAGTGTGAGAAATTGCTTGACTTACCTAGCTGGGGATGAGTACATGCTGAATCAAAAAGTGGATAAATAGGAGAGTGAAACATTTGTATGAACCAAAATAAAAGATGTATCTTGTATCCCTAATATTGAGTACTATGATCAAAATGCAAGTAATTGGAAATTTAGGCAAGGACTGTGTTGTGAACACAGTTAATGGTAAAAACGTAATTAATTTTACCATTGCCCACACAGAAAAATTTAAAGACAGCCAAGGCAATAACCAAGAGAGAACTACCTGGGTTGATTGCGCTTACTGGACAGACAGGACATCCATTGCACCTTATTTGACCAGAGGAAAACAAGTTTTTGTTGAAGGCACACCTGAAGTAAGAAGCTTTACCCGTCAAGATGGGACGAGTGGTGCTTCACTTTCTTTAAGAGTTAGGGAAGTGCAGTTATTGGGTGGAAAAGAAGGTGGTGCTACTCCTTCTGCTCCCGGCTCTTATGCGCAAAGCCAAGCACCTGCCTCAGTGGGTCGCGGTGCCGGTGGTAATGTGCCAAGCGATATAGGTGAAGCTGTGGATGACTTACCTTTCTAATATAAATTTATTTTATTTTGAAAGCCCCTGTAAACCAGGGGCTTTTTCTTTTATAAGTGGGTATTTAAAAGTATTAAGTATTTAAATGGGTTACAATAGTTTTATAGTTTAATTATTGACCTGAGAAAAATGAGAGTTAGATACCTGATAGAGTTTACCGCTCAGTTTCTTTATTTTGCATCATGCAAGAACGATTCTTTTCTTATCAAGCGCTTTCGGATTTTACTAAAGATATTTTCAGGAAGTTAGGCCTTCCTGAGCAAGATATTGACCTGGCTACGAATGTTTTATTATCTGCAGATGTTAGAGGTATTGATTCGCACGGAATTGCACGCCTGAGCGGCTATGCCAGGTTAATTGAAGCCGGCAGGGCTAATCCTGAACCTTATGTGAAAGTTGTGTATGAGACCCCTTCTACAGCGACAGTGGATGGGGATCGCGGATTGGGGCTTGTTGTAGCGCCATTTGCCATGCAGGTAGCTATTGAAAAGGCAAAGCAAGTAGGTACTGGTTGGGTAAGTGTGAAAAACAGCAATCACTATGGCATTGCAGCTTATCATGCCATGATGGCCCTGGAGCATGATATGATCGGGATTTCTATGACCAATGCCAGCGCTTTGGTAGCACCTACGTTTTCCATGGAGCGGATGCTAGGGACTAACCCAATATGTGTGGTGATTCCAGCCGGGGAAGAACCTCCTTTTGTGGCGGATATGGCTACT
Organism: uncultured Chitinophagaceae bacterium; assembly: GCA_966674115.1. Taxonomy (GTDB): domain Bacteria; phylum Bacteroidota; class Bacteroidia; order Chitinophagales; family Chitinophagaceae; genus Flavisolibacter. Next base: position 16,493 of record CBKWHA010000053.1, on the reverse strand, counting down.
ACTACAGCTGCAAATGGCAAACTGGAGATATTGCAACGTAAAAATATGCCTACACCTGCGGGTTGGGTTCAGGATAAAGAAGGGAATTTCTGCACAGATGCCCATGCATTAAAACAAGGAGGAGCGCTTCTTCCTTTGGGCAGTGACCGGGAGCGCAGCAGCCATAAAGGTTATGCGCTTGGATCTATTGTAGATATTTTTTCAGCAGTGTTAAGTGGTGCCAATTATGGTCCCTGGGTGCCGCCTTTCCCTGCCTATGTGCCGATGCCACAAAATATGCCTGGTGAGGGTATTGGTCACTTTTTTGGCGCCATGCGCATAGATGGTTTCCGGCCTGCTGCAGAATTCAAGCAACATATGGATAATTGGATCAGGCGGTTCAGGAATGCAAAGCCTATAGATCCGGATCAGCCGGTTCTGATACCAGGCGATGTGGAAAGGGAGATGGAAACCGAAAGAATGACTGCAGGCATACCTTTGCATAAAGCTGTAATCAGTGATCTTAAAAGCCTGGCAGAAAAACTAGGTGTTTATTCTGTCTTTTGATTTTAAGGGGCTTGTTAGAAAAAGGATGGGAGTATTCAGCACATAAGACGTGGGGATAATTAGCAAATGATATTTGCGTTTTCAGCATAATATATTTAAATGAAATGTAAAAGAACATGGGTATGATCAGGACGAGAAGTAATTAAAACTTCAACGACTTAGAATTTCTTGAACTCTTTGCTAAGGACCTATCCTATTTTTCTTTCTTTTTTTTCTTTCTTTGCACTCATTTTAAATTATTAACCTAAAATATATAATCTCCTATTGGGGGGACAGGGGTATGAAAGTAATGAAATTTGGCGGCACCAGTGTAGGCTTGCCGCACCGCATGCATGAAGTTGCAAGACTCATCACATCTGATGATGAACCGAAAATTGTTGTTTTAAGTGCAGTTTCCGGCACAACCAATTCATTGGTGGAGATTGGTAATTTTTTAGCGAAGGGTGACCGGGAAACCGCCAAGCAAAAGATTGATGCACTGGAAGCCAAATACAAACAATTCATTACAGAGTTAGTTGCTGATGAAGATGCTCTTGCCAAGGCTGAGCAAATATTGAACGAGCATTTTGAGTTTCTTAATATCATCCTGAAAATTTCTTATAGCGAGGCATTAAGTAAAGATATTCTTGCGCAGGGTGAATTGATCTCAACAAAATTATTCAGTGTTTACCTGGGTGAGCAGGGGATTCCGCATGTATTGCTGCCAGCTCTGAACTTTATGAGCATTGACGAAAACGATGAGCCGCAGGTAAGTGCGATCAGTAATAAGCTGAATCAATTGCTGGCACAACATGGCAGCCATAAATTATTCATTACGCAAGGTTATATCTGTCGCAATGCCCGTGGAGAAGTGGATAATCTAAAGCGCGGTGGAAGCGACTACAGTGCTTCACTGATTGCTGCGGCCATCAATGCATCTGTTTGTGAGATCTGGACGGATATCAGCGGTATGCATAACAACGACCCAAGGGTTGTGAATAAAACTGTTCCTATTGAACAGTTAAGTTTTGATGAAGCCGCTGAATTGGCGTACTTCGGCGCCAAAATACTGCATCCGGCTTCTATATGGCCTGCACAACAATATAAGATCCCTGTGAAGCTATTGAATACCATGGAGCCACAGGCTAAAGGAACTACCATTACCGCGGAAGCTGCCTCAAAGGGAGTTAAAGCCGTAGCTGCAAAAGATGGAATAACAGCAATAAAAATAAAGAGCAGCCGGATGCTTCTGGCCTATGGCTTTTTGCGTAAGGTGTTTGAAGTATTTGAGAAATACCGTACTTCTATTGATATGATCACGACTTCGGAAGTGGCTGTTTCTTTGACGATCGATAATGACAGTGCTTTGTCATCGATTAAGAAAGAACTGGAAGCACTGGGCACAGTAGAAGTGGATAGTAATCAAACTATTGTCTCTATTGTTGGAAATGAAATTGCTGCAACTGCTGAGACCTTGCAAAAAGTATTTAATAGTCTGAACGGAAGTGATGTGCGCATGGTATCTTATGGAGGAAGTGCACATAACATTACTATCCTGGTGCCTGCAGCTCAAAAAACTCAGGTGTTACAGCAGTTGAATAGTGGTGTGTTTGGGTTGTGATGAATTCGGCTTTGAAAGATAAAATGATAAAAGCCTCAGGAATGAGGCTTTTTTATTTGATGTGTGGTTTTCAAAAAAACAATACCATACTGCTCAATTTAAATTGGCATAATAGATATTGAGTTCTTTATTTTTTGTTTACATGGTAAGTTAGAGAAACAAGACCTGTGGAGTAGGTTTTTGTACCGGTGAGTGTCAGGTTTATTCTATCTTTTATATTACTGAATAGCGGTTTGCCGCTACCAAGAATGATCGGATGAACAGCGAGCCATACTACATCAATGAGTCCAAGATTCATTAATGTAGAGGTTAACGAGGCGCCACCAAAAAGCCAGATATCCTTACCGGGTTCATTCTTGATTTTCAGTACTTCCTTTTCAACATTACCCTTGATCAATGTTTTGCCCTCTGGTACAGTGTCCATTGTTGTTGAAAAAATATATTCTTTCATTCTGGGGAAACCAAGATCAAAATCTTTCTTGCCTAAGGACATTTCGTAGGTTTTACGTCCTGCGAATATAGTGTCAACACTTTGGAGGAATGCCTGCAATCCATAATCCTGATCGGTAAAGCACCAATCGTATTCTCCTTTGGGACCTTCAATAAAGCCATCCAGGCTTACGGCGAGTCCAAGAATAATTTTGCGCATGGAATAAAGGTTATATAAAAAGTATAAAATTAACGTGTTGAGCTATTGGAGCAATATCGTGGTGTTGAAATAATTATGTTGTTGAAATGATGATCCGGGCAAAGCAACTACTTCTGGTAATAACCTTTGTTAATTTATCAATTGAGTGCCTTTTGGAATAAGGGTGTTATAGTGTTGAGTCATGAAAGGAGGGTTGAATCGATGGAAAAATTAGCCCCCCTGGAAACAGAGGGGCGTACACCAAACCTGATGATACAGGGTCATCAAGCTATTTTGAAAAAGTTGTGTTATGGTTTATAAGTGCTATGAGATAAATATGCTATTGGAATGCAGTTATATTAAAAGTGCTGTGTTATTAATGTACAGAACTGTTGATAAGCTATGTAATAAGTATTAATAAATTTTTATAATATGCTGTAATATGCTTTGTCTTTAAAGAAGTTTGAGTTTATTGCCAATGCTTCTTTTTGCTTGAAAGATATCTGTCCAGTAGCATTAAGCCGAGGATCACGTTTGCCATCATAAATATGTTGACAAAGGTGTTGTTGAACATTTTGCTGTAATCGACCTGGGAAAAATCGATGCCAACAGGACTTTCGGAATTGCCAGCGGTCCAATCTACCTGGCTAAAGCCGTATACCAAAAAGGCAACAATAACCGTAATGAAAAAGGCAGCGATGCCTCTGATGATGTTTTTGTTGATATACTCTTTAGTGGCCGGGGCAATGTGAACTTTGGTTATTTCCTCCATTACATTTTTTGTGAAACGCATGGATGGTTGCTCTAATTCCGTTGCCTGGAGCAATTGGTTCAACTCCAATAGCTCGTGGTATTTAGCGCGCCAAGCGGTGTTTTCCCTGATCAACTGTTCAATGAAGTTTTCCTCTTCGCTCAACCCGTCGATATAGGCCCAGATACGGGCTTCCATTTCCTCGTCTTTTGAAAAGTCTTTGTTTATATGTGTGTTCATTTGGTTCCTTATTAGAAAGTTCAATAAATTAAAAATTTACTTTTAACTCAACTATAAATCTCTTACTTCCGCACTGAAATGCTTTTGCATTTTGTCTTTTAACCTTGTTCTTGCCCTGTGCAACTGTACTTTGACTGCATTTACTTCTTTTCCCAATGCATGTGCAATTTCATCAAGGGTTTGCTCGCCTTTGTAAAAGAGCGTGATCACCTGGGCATCATCGGGGCTAAGCAGTTTAATGGCCTCATTTACCATGGTTACTTTCGATTTCTGCTCAATCTGGTTGGCACTCATACCGCCATCCAGGTTATCGGCTACAGCAAATACTTTTTCACTATCCAGTGAATGTACTTCCAGTTTCTTTTTACGTAAAAAAGTAATGCAGGTGGTTGTAGTGATCGTATACAGCCATGTACTAAACTTGGCCGTTCCCTTAAAGTCGGCCAGGGAACGGTAGGCCTTTATAAATATATCCTGTGCTACCTCTTCTGCATCCTCACGACTTTTTACGTAACGTAGAACTATTGTAAACACATAGTTTTGATAGCGCTCTACCAGTATTGCGTAGGCTTGCTGGTTGCCTTTCAGTACCTGCTGAATGATGTCTGTATCAGATGGTGTGGTGTACATTCTAATGACTATGACGAGGTAGGGAGCATACCGGTTACAGGAGTATTATGCAATTTAATGAATTGATATTTGGGGAATGGAATATTGACGTTTGTTTCGGTTGAGGAAATGGACAGAGGAATGGAAAGGTTAGGGTAAGGGGACTTATGGATGGGGTAATACGGAAGAAATTTATAGAAGGGATTCGGTGGAAGGGGATTCTGTGAGGGAAAGGGTTATACTAAGGTTATATAGAAATGACTTTAGTGAAAAGGAGCAGATTCAAAGATGAGGAAGAATTTAATGAGGATGAGAATGAGGGTTGAGATTTAAGAAGAGCTTTAGCCTAAGGATGAGTTTTAAGGAAATTATTGCTTAGCTGTAACTTGATGACAGCAAGAGTAGTCTGAATATCTGTACAACAATTTTTAAAAAAGTTTTCAATATCTGTAACCTGGGTTGATTAGCTATAGTCAGATATTGAAAATGAGTAAACAAATCGTTTAAAACAATAAAAAATTAATACAATGGGTGACGCTGCAGGTATTTTAGTTCCAATTTTAGTTCCTCTTGGGGCATTCGCAATGATTTTTGGAATCATCTATTTAAAGACTAGAGAAAATATGGCTATGATTGAAAAGGGTATGAACCCGAAACAGTTTGCCAATAGACCGGCTCCATACCGAAGTTTAAAGACAGGGTTGTTATTTTTAGGAGCAGGTATTGGTCTATTTGTAGCGTATATTTTAGACAGAAACATGGGGGGAGATGATAATGAAGCTATTTATTTTTCACTTATTGCAATCGGAGGTGGCCTTGGTTTGATAGCTTCTTATGCAATAGAGAAAAAAGAAACTTTGAGCCGAAGGCCTGAACTTGAAAGAAAAGAAGACTATGAAAGAGTAAGAATGGATTAAAAACAATAAACCCCTAATTATCAGCTAATTAGGGGTTTGTTGTTTCTGGAGTTATTTTTTACTTAGCCAATACTTCTTTGGCTTTTGCTATCATATCATCGTGGGTACCCAGTACCTGGTAAAATCCCTGGGTGCGCCATTTGAACCGTGCCAGGTATGCTTTCATTCGGTTCTGGAGATCTTTTTTATCATCTTCCGGAATGTTTTTCAGGTAAATGCTGTCTTTCGCAGCGTATTCCACCAGCTTGTTCCAGGCATCGTTTACATTTTGGTATTTAACCGCGAACTCGGCAGGAGAGCGATACTTCTGCCATTCGCTCATATTTTTTATATAGTATTGATATACGAAATTGCTGAAGCGACCATCCAGGTACAACCGTGTAACACCGCGGGTAAATAGGCCGGTGTCTACGGGCACAAAATGATCGGGAACAATGCCTCCGCCGCCAAAAACTGTTTTACCGCCATTTGTTTTAAAAGAATCTTTTTTAGAAAAATGCATTGAGTCGGCGTACATCAATTCTCCATTATCATAACGATGATACAACTCCTCCATATACACTTTTTTACCCTTTTCATAAGGGCGCTGAATGCTTCTGCCTGAAGGGGTATAGTAGCGTGCAACAGTTAACCTGATGGCGGAACCATCACTCAATACATATTGTTCCTGTACCAATCCTTTACCAAATGTTCTCCTGCCTATGATGGTTGCTCTATCCCAGTCTTGCAGGGCACCAGCCAGCACTTCGCTGGCACTGGCAGAAAGTTCGTCCACCAATACAACCAGTTTGCCTTTTTCAAAGATGCCTTCTTTTTTTGCCCGGTATTCCTGTTTGTCCGAGTTCGTACCCTTTGTAAATACGATCAATTTATCACTATCCAGGAATTCATCGGCAATATTTACAGCCTGGCTCATCAGTCCACCACCGTTGCCACGAAGGTCCAGTACAAGGCCCGTCATCTTTTTTGCCTTCAGTTTCTCCATGGCATCCATAAACTCCTGGTAAGTACTCTCTGAGAATTTATTGAGTTTAATGAAACCCGTAGCAGAATCTATCATATAAGCAGCTTCTACAGAAGGAATGGGAATAGTGCCACGCGTAACATAAACATCCTGCAATTTATTCCTGCGTAAAATGGTCAGCTTTACTTTAGAACCTGCTTTGCCACGGATCATGCGCTTAATATCGGTACTGGGCATGGTTTTGCTAACAATAGAGGAATCGTCGACTTTCAGAATTTTATCCCCTATCTGCAGGCCTGCTTTATCACTAGGGCCGTTGGGAATTACATAAAGAACGTGAACTGTATCTGAAAAGATATTGAATTCAACCCCTATGCCCTGGAAATTGCCAATAATATCTTCATTGGCTTCGCTAAGGTTAGAGGCTGGAATATAAACTGAGTGCGGATCCAGATGTTCCATCATGTTTGCCAGGGCTCCATCTTGTAGTGAGTCGAGGCTTACGGAATCAACGTAACGATTTTTAACCAGGTCGAGTGCCTCTTGTAAAGAAGTCCTTTTATCTTTTTTAAAGAAACCGCGAGCACTTCCTGTTTGCTGGTGGAGTTTGAAGCCGAAGAACATGCCTGAGATCATGATCAACGAAAAAATTAACGGCAACCACACCTGCAATTTTTTATTTCTCATTGTTTACGGGTCGTATTTTATATTTAGGTTGCAAAATAGGAGGTTTTAGAAATATTTAAGAAAAGCTTCCTGTATTTCAACAATACTTTAAGTCTTATGCACCCATTGACTCTTATAGCTGATAGTGGATCTACAAAGGCCGAATGGTGCCTGTTGCAGAACGGTCGTAAAAAAAACATTGTTACTCAAGGAATTAGTCCTTATTTTTTAAATACAGAAGAAATAGTGGAAGTACTCAGAAATGAACTGGTTCCTAAACTAAAAAATGTTGCAGTTGAAAATGTTTTCTATTATGGAACAGGTTGTGCCAATCCAACTAATGCCAAAAGCGTAAAGATGGCGTTGCAAAAGGTGTTTCCAGGAGCTGCTGTTGATGTGCAGACCGACCTGATGGCGGCTGCGCGAGCCAGTTGTGGAACTGAAAAAGGCATTGCCTGTATTCTGGGGACGGGTTCGAATTCCTGTTATTACAATGGTAAGAAAATCGTTACTAATAGCCCGGGGTTGGGCTATGTGCTTGGGGATGAAGGGAGCGGGGCTTATCTCGGCAAAAAGGTACTTCAATACTATTTATATGACACTTTTGATGAAGACCTCCGTGCCAGGTTTGATGCACAATATGTGACCAATAATGTTGAAATCTTAGAAAATGTATATAAAAAAGCTTTCCCCAACCGTTATTTGGCTGGGTTTGCTTTGTTCCTGGCGGAGAATCGCGGACATTATATGGTAGAAAATATACTGGAGGATGGTCTAAACGACTTTTTTTTCCAGCACCTGCTGCGTTACCGCGAGGTTTGGAAATATCCCGTGCATTTTGTTGGCAGTATTGCTTATGGGTTTAAAGATGTGCTACATGAGCTATGCCGCTCATATGAATTTGAGCCAGGAACTGTTTTGAAAAACCCAATGGAAGGATTGGTGAAGTACCACGGGGAAATTTGAAAATCAGGAAATTTGAAAATTTGAAAATGTCTGATAATAGTGCGAATCCGGACGCCCCTTCAGGAGCTGGGGGTGTTGCATTCAGAAAAATTACGGAAGAACCAAGCCCATACCGTCATATTGATCAAATGACGGTTCAAGAAATTCTTACCAATATCAACCGGGAAGATCAGAAAGTGGCTGGAGCGGTTGAAAAAGCTATTCCGCAAATTGAAAAGTTAGTTAGTGTGATTGCTGATAAAATGCTTTCCGGAGGAAGGCTTTTTTATATAGGAGCAGGTACCAGCGGGCGGCTAGCTATAGTAGACGCCAGTGAATGCCCGCCAACTTTTGGTGTGCCTGAAGGATTGGTTATTGGTGTGATAGCAGGAGGTAAAAAGGCTATTACCCAGCCGGTAGAAAATGCAGAAGACAATTCAACGCAAGGCTGGCTGGATCTACAATTTCATCTCATCAATGAAAAAGACGTGGTGATTGGCATCGCCGCAAGCGGAACCACACCTTATGTTGTTTCTGCTCTGGATCAATGCCGTCAACATAATATTATCACGGGTTGTATTACCAATAATCCCGGTTCGCCGATTGTACATGCTGCAACTTATCCAATAGTTGTAGAAACAGGACCTGAGTTCATTACCGGCAGTACGAGGATGAAAAGTGGAACGGCTCAGAAAATGGTATTAAACATGATCTCTACTACAGTAATGATCCAATTGGGCAGGGTAGAAGATAACCACATGGTAAACATGCAATTGACAAATGAAAAATTAATAGATAGAGGCGTAAGAATGGTGATGGAGAAACTGGCTATTGATGATTATACCAAGGCAAAAAAGCTGTTGTTGCAATATGGAAGCGTTAAAAAAGCAGTAGAGGCTAGTCAGTTGATGAGGTGAGAGCAGGTTCCTGTAGGCGCGACGTTGTGATAATGTTTAGTGTGTCGTAAATTGCATAGGATTTTCAACTATTTACAAAAAGTCATGCACGATATAGAACCATATTATAACTGGCGTCATATTTATGTGAGCGAGGAGGATGAGCGATCGCCTTTTTATAAGCGGGAGTATTCGGAGTTTGAGTTTTCTCAGACGGTATACAATTACTATATTCATCCACAGTGGGACGATTTTGGCAGCCGTACATTGTACCTAAAGGTTTTGGTGGCCGATTATGAAGAGCATTATGCCATCCTGGAATTGATTGGCGAATGGAATGATGCTATAGAGAATGACATAATGACCTTAAAGCGAGATGTTATTGATGCATTTGAAGGAGAAGGAATCACCAAGTATATACTGATTGCTGAGAATGTACTCAACTTTCATAGTGGCGATAAAGATTACTACCAGGAATGGTTTGAAGAAGTGACAGATGAATCTGGGTGGATCGTATGCATTAATATGCCAGAAGCCACACAGTATGATTTTCGCAAGGCGAAAATTAATTATTACGTTGAGCTAATGGAACTTGATAATTGGCGAACTTATAAACCTTTTCATCTTTTTAAGAAGATTGACAACGAAATAAACAGGCGTTTGAGCATTTAATTCTCGTAATAAAATTTATTTAATGTGAATTTTTAAACCTGTGACGCTTACATTTGCACCGAATTTTTCAATCCTTTACTTTTTCCGCTTATGAACTGGTCTCACTTTTTTACATCTGCAATTGGTAAGAAAATAGTGATGGGATTAACCGGCTTATTCTTGATTGCTTTTCTTGTGATTCATGTCGGATTAAATGCCTGTATTTTTTATGATCTTCCCATTTTTGATCCAAATGACAACGGCGCTATGTTTAACAAAGCTTCACACTTTATGGGTTCTACGGTAGTGATGCGTCTTTTGGAAATTGTTTTATTTGCCGGATTTATTATCCACATTATCCAAGGCTGGTCTTTAGAAGTACAGAACCGTCAAAAAAGAAAACAAAGTTATCAAGTAAGTCTGGGCAATCGCGGCAGTAAATGGTACAGCCGTTCCATGGGTTTGCTGGGTACGCTTATTTTCCTGTTCTTAGTATTACACATTTCTGATTTCTGGGTACCTTCCCGTATTACACACAACCTGCCACAGGCAAATTACCGTGGTGTTGAAATGCACGACATGTTTATCAAGATGTACAACTCATTTCAAAACCCTGTGATCGTAGTTCTGTATTTATTAGGTGTACTGGCACTGGCTTACCACCTGTTTCATGGTTTCCATACCGCATTCCGTTCAATGGGTGTGCATAACAAGAAGTACCTGACCATGTTGAAAAGCCTGGGTTATGGTTTTACCGTGATTGTTTGTGTTTTATTTGCCTTAATGCCAATTAGCATGTATTTAGACTGGGTAACACCGGCTTAAGTACGAGGTACGAGGTTAGAAGTACGAGGTACGAAGTATGGTACGTAGAAATTAAAATCAATTCATTTAAATCAGTATAATCAGAAGTTATGCTTAATGCAAAAATTCCTGAAGGGTCTCTGGAGAAAAAATGGGAAGATTATAAAGGACATGTGAAGCTGGTAAACCCAGCTAATAAGCGTAAGATTGAAATTGTTGTGATAGGAACTGGACTGGCCGGTGCTTCAGCCGCTGCGGCTTTGGGCGAACTGGGTTACCAGGTAAAAGTTTTCTGTTTTCAGGATTCACCACGCCGTGCGCACTCCATTGCCGCACAAGGTGGTATCAATGCTGCAAAGAATTATCAAAATGACGGAGACTCTGTATTCCGTCTTTTTTATGATACAATCAAAGGTGGTGACTACCGTGCCCGCGAGGCCAATGTTCACCGCTTAGCCGAGGTAAGTGCCAATATTATTGACCAATGCGTAGCGCAAGGTGTTCCTTTCGCCCGCGAATATGGTGGCTTGCTCAGTAACCGCTCTTTTGGTGGTACACAGGTGCAACGTACATTTTATGCTGCAGGTCAAACCGGGCAGCAATTGCTGATCGGTGCCTACCAGGCATTGGAGCGCCAGGTAGCATTAGGAAATGTAAAACAATATACCCGTCATGAAATGCTGGAAATCGTGATGATTGACGGTAAGGCACGTGGTATCATTGCCCGCGATTTGGTAACAGGTGAATTGGAACGTCACTTTGGCCATGCTGTATTGTTGTGTAGCGGTGGCTATGGTAACGTTTTCTACCTGTCGACAAACGCTATGGGTAGCAATACTACGGCTATCTGGAAAGCACATAAAAAAGGCGCTCTCTTTGGAAATCCCTGTTTTACTCAAATTCACCCCACCTGTATTCCTGTGTCAGGCGACCATCAGTCTAAATTAACGCTGATGTCTGAGTCTTTGCGGAATGATGGACGGATCTGGGTGCCTAAGAAACAAGGAGATAACAGGAGACCCAATGAAATTCCGGAAGAAGAAAGGGATTATTACCTGGAAAGAAGGTATCCTGCTTTTGGTAACCTCGTTCCTCGTGACGTGGCATCCCGCGCGGCGAAAGAAAGGTGTGATGCAGGTTATGGTGTAGGTTCATCGCGCCAGGCTGTATATCTTGATTATGCTGCTGCTATTCAGCGTTATGGAAAAATTGAGGCCAGCAAGCGCAATTTGTCTAATGCTGACGCAGACACGATCACAGTGTTAGGGAAGGAAGTGGTGAAGGAGAAATATGGAAACCTGTTTGACATGTATGAAAAGATCACAGGTGAAAATCCGTATGAAGTACCGATGCGTATCTATCCTGCTGTGCACTATACCATGGGTGGCTTATGGGTAGATTATGAGTTGATGACCTCAATTCCAGGTCTATATGCATTAGGTGAGTGTAATTTCTCTGATCACGGGGCTAACCGTTTGGGTGCTTCGGCTCTGATGCAAGGTTTGGCGGATGGATATTTCGTTATTCCATATACCATCGGTAACTATTTGGCTGATGAAATCAGAACGGCTGCTATACCTACCACTCACCCGGCTTTTGAAGAAGCTGAAAAATCGGTGCGTGAAAGAATTGAAACTTTGATGGGTATTAAGGGTAAGCAAAGCGTTGAAAGCCTTCACAAACGTCTGGGTAAGATCATGTGGGATAAATGTGGTATGGCTAGGAATGCTGAAGGTTTGAAAGAAGCCATCACTGAAATCCAGCAATTGAAGAAAGAATTCTGGAGCGATGTAAAAATTCCTGGTGCCATTAATGAATTCAATCCTGAACTGGACAAGGCAAACAGGGTAGCTGATTTTATTGAATTGGGCGAACTGATGTGTAAAGATGCCTTGCAACGTGAGGAAAGCTGTGGTGGTCACTTCCGTGAAGAATACCAGACTGAAGAAGGCGAGGCTATGCGTCAGGATGATAAATTCATGTATGTAGCAGCCTGGGAATTTAAAGGTGATCATGAATGGCAGTTACATAAAGAGGATCTGAATTACGAAGTTGTAAAGCCAACGCAAAGAAGCTATAAATAATTCCCCCTGTCCCCCTAAAGGGGAGACTTAGGCCGGGCAAACTTTATATTTAGCAATAGTTCTTAACAAATACTTTAAAAACATAAACATTTTCCTAATAAGGAGTGTTTCTAAACTCTCCGCTTTAAGCGGATTGGGGGTATTATGGAGCATTATAATATGAATCTCACACTTAAGGTGTGGCGTCAACCAAACAAAAATAGCGAAGGAAGATTTGAAACTTATGATGTAAAAGACATCTCTTCCGAAATGTCTTTCCTTGAAATGTTTGATGTGCTCAATGAGCGCTTGATCAATGAAGGAAAGGATCCGATTGCTTTTGACCACGACTGCCGTGAAGGTATCTGCGGTATGTGCTCCATGCACATCAACGGCCGTCCACATGGTCCGTGGCATGCTACTACCACCTGCCAGTTGCATATGCGTGCATTTAAAGATGGAGATACCATTGTAGTTGAACCCTGGAGAGCAAATGGCTTTCCGGTGATTAAAGACCTGGTTACCGACCGCAATTCTTTTGACCGTATCATTCAGGCCGGAGGTTATATTTCTGTAAATACAGGTAATGCGGTGGATGGCAACTCTCTGCCCATTGAGAAAGATAAGGCAGATGCTTCTTTTGCAGCGGCTGCCTGTATAGGTTGCGGCGCCTGCGTTGCTGCCTGTAAGAACGCTTCGGCATCCCTGTTCGTTTCCGCAAAGGTGGCTCACCTTGCGTTGTTGCCACAAGGACAGCCTGAACGTAAGAACCGCGTTTTGAGCATGATCGCCCAAATGGATAAAGAAGGATTCGGAAGCTGTACCTTTACAGGTGCCTGTGAAGCTGTTTGTCCGAAAGAGATCTCTGTTACCAATATTTCCCGTATGCATAAGGATTATCTGATGGCAGGATTGTCATCAGAGAAATAAAAAGGAATTAATAAGATTCTTTTATGATAAATAAGGAGCTGGCTGAAAGGCCGGCTTCTGTGTTTTTGGAAGAAATCAATTTATTTTGTATATGTGAACGAAAGTATCACCCCTAGATAAAAACTATTGCTTTTGAAGAGTTTGGGCTGTATAATCTGTATTCTTATCATTTTCTTTGCACAAAGTAGCAAGGCCCAATTGCCCATTCAACCCACCAAAACCTCGAACCTCCGGATCAAAAAGGTTGCTGTAGCCAAAGACAGTATTGTATTAGACACACTAAGCATTGTCCCCAATACTTTTACCTTGGTAAATATCAGCGATAGCAGTTATCGCCTTGATTTTGTTAAAGCCGTTCTTTATTGGAAGCAAAAACCTGAGCACGATAGTGTTATAGTATCTTATCGCGTTTTTCCTTACCAGCTTAACTCGGTACTACAGCGGGCAAATTTTGATAGTATTGTCTATTATACGCCTTTTTTTCCCAGGGATGAAGGAAAAGGAAATGAGGATAAGGGACTTTTCAATTTTGGCAATATTCAGTACAATGGAAGTTTCGGACGCGGCATATCATTCGGCAATAACCAGGATGCGGTGGTGAATTCCAATTTCAATTTACAACTGAATGGGATGCTAGGGGATAGTATTGAATTAGCAGCAGCGATTACCGACAACAATATTCCCATACAGCCAGACGGCACTACACAGCAGTTGAATGAGTTTGACCAGGTTTTTTTACAGTTCAAGAAGGGAGGCTGGCAGTTGAACCTAGGGGATATTGACATCAGGCAAAGTGATCTTTACTTCCTGAACTTTTACAAGCGGCTCCAGGGTATTTCTTTTCAAACTATCAATAAAGTTTCTAAAAAAGTAGAATCTTCTACCCTGGTAAGTGGTTCGATTGCCAAGGGAAAGTTTACGCGTAATGTTTTCCAGGGACTTGAAGGCAACCAAGGTCCATACCGGCTTACCGGCGCTAATAATGAGTTCTTTTTTATTGTTTTAGCAGGGACAGAAAGGGTGTTCCTGGATGGAGAGTTGTTGCAGAGGGGAGAAGACCAGGATTATGTGATCAACTATAATACAGCCGAAGTTACTTTTATGCCTAAGCGGATGATCACCAAGGATTCCCGTATACAGATAGAATTTGAGTATGCAGACCGGAATTATTTGAATGCCAACCTCTATGTAAATCAAGCGATTGATATCAATAAGAAGCTGAAGTTCAGGGTAGGTGCCTATAGTAACAGCGATGCTAAAAATTCGCAGATCAATCAACCATTGGATGCCGCGCAGAAGCAATTTTTATTTAATGTTGGTGATAGCATACAAAATGCATTCTACCCTGCTATTGGAATTGATTCTTTTTCCACCGATAAAGTATTATACGCTAAGATTTTTGATTCTACTATTTCCGTTGATTCTTTTTACCGTTATTCCACTGATCCTGCAGTTGCCAAGTATGCACTTTCGTTCTCTGATGTTGGCGAGGGCAGGGGCAATTATGTTCCTGATTTTAGTGGTGTAAACGGAAAAGTATACCGTTATGCTCCGCCTGTAAATGGCGTAAAGCAAGGCCGTTACGAACCTGTAATGATCCTGGTAACGCCAAAAAAGCAACAGTTGATCAGTATGGGTACTGATTATGAAATTAACAAGTATAACAAGCTGAAGACTGAATTTGCTGTTAGTAACTATGATGTGAATACTTTTTCTTCCAAAGAGGGCGGTGATGATGCCGGTATAGCAGCCAGACTGCAATACACGAATATTGGTGTGTTGAATAAAGCAAAAGAATTACAGTTGACCACAACTATTGGTTACGAGTATGTGCAGCAGAAGTTCAAGCCGTTAGAACGCTTGCGTTATGTGGAATTTTCAAGAGAATGGGGCTTGCCATTGGTATTGCAACCAGCTACAGAGAACATTTTACGGTTTTCCAGCGGCTTAAAAAATAAGGCTGGTCAGTCGCTTTCGTATCAATTTATGTCTTATCAACGAAGTGACAATTATAAAGGCTTTCAAAACAGTTTACGGCAAAGTTCAATATGGAAAGGCTGGTCGTTTCAAAACAGTGCAGCCTTGACCAATTTTAATAATGCTAATGATAAAGGATATTTTTTCCGGCCGGTAATTGATATCAGTAAGCAACTAAAAGAAATGGCTAACCTTCAACTCGGTTTTAGGTATGCCATGGAAAGGAACCAGGTTCAAAATAAACAGTTCGATACTTTATCGCCTTTAAGCTTTTCGTTCGATACTTATACTGCTTATTTGAAAACCGCTGATACAAAAAAGAATAAATACGGACTGACATTTTTTACCCGTGCTGATCAATACCCTTTAAGCAAACAGTTTACCAAGGGAGATAGGAGCTACAACATCAACCTGCAAGCTGAATTGTTGCAAAGCGCCAAACATCAATTTTTGTTCAATGCAACTTACCGCAAGTTAGAGGTATACAATAAGGCTGTATCAAAAGAAACTGATGACAGGACCATATTAGGAAGAGCTGAGTATCTTATCAATGAGTGGAAAGGTTTAGTTACCGGAAATGTTTTATACGAATTAGGTACAGGACAGGAGCAAAAGCGTGATTTTACTTATATAGAAGTTCCGGCTGGGCAAGGTGAGTATACTTGGAACGATTACAACGGGGATGGGGTGCAGGAACTGAATGAGTTTGAAGTGGCGCAGTTCCGTGATCAGGCTAAGTTTGTGCGCGTACTGATCCCAACAAATGAATATGTAAAAGCTAATTATACTACGCTCAATTATAGCTTTACCTTTAACCCCAAGGCCGTGATCAATGAGCAGACCGCTAAGGGATTCCGGAAGTTTGTTTCCCGCTTTAATTTTCAAACTTCTATGCAGAAAGCAAAGAAGTCGCTGGCGAAGGGTGATCTTGAAGCCAATCCTTTTAAATACAACATCAATGATACAGCCTTACTGACCCAGAACACTTCTTTTCTCAATACGCTTTCTTTTAACCGTTTCTCTTCCAAGTGGGGATTGGATGTTTCAAATTTTTTAACAACAGCAAAAGCATTACTGACTTATGGTTATGAAAGCCGGAAAGTAAATGACTGGATCTTGAAGGTTCGTTGGCAATTGAGCAGAAGTATTACGTTTGATGTTGCCAGCAGATCAGGATTGAACGCATTGTACACACCTTCATTTGAGAATAAAAATTACGAGATCAACATTGTCAATACAGAGCCCCGGTTAGGTTTTATTAAGGGCTCTGTGTTCAGAGTTCAGGGTAGTTATAAGTTTGAAAAGA
>CBKWHA010000052.1:0-26175 GCA_966674115.1 uncultured Chitinophagaceae bacterium | reverse complement strand
CAGTCTATTTTACTTATAGATGACGATGAACAGGTACGTCAATATCTTGTGCAGCTATTCAAATTGAAGTACCAGGTGTACCAGGCTCAAAGTGGAGAAGAAGGTATGAAGCTGGCTAAAAAATATCTGCCGGATTTAATCATTTCGGATATCCAAATGCAAGGTGTTAGTGGTATCGACTTGTGTAAAACAATTAAGGAAGATGCGTCTCTTGGTCATATACCGGTAATTCTGCTAACAGGAAGCACCTCTTCTGAGATGAAACTCCGGGGGGTGGAGGGAGGCGCAGATGATTATATAACTAAACCTTTTGATAAGGATATCCTGGTGGCCCGAGTAACCAGCCTGCTAAAAAGCAGAACAACCCTCCAGAAGTATTTCTACAATGAAATCACATTACATAAAAGCGATCTAAAGATTTCTGCTGAATACAAAGAGTTTTTAGACAGGTGTATGACTATTGTAGAAGCGCACCTGGATGATGAAACGTTCAATGTGAAGAGCCTGTTGGCCGAAATGGGAATGAGCCATTCTTCTTTATTAAGAAAAGTGAAATCCATTTCTGGTCTCTCTATAAACGCCTTTATCCGTTTTATCCGTTTGAGAAAGGCGGCTGAAATTTTAATCAACACAAATAGTAATACAAGTGAAACTGCTTTTCAGGTGGGTATTAATGATGTCAAATATTTCCGGGAGCAGTTTAGTAAGGTATTTGGCATGAAGCCATCCGAATACATAAAAAAGTACCGTAAGACCTTTAATAACCAATACACACTCAATAAAGATTCGCTAAACCCTGAGAAATTCTAAATAAAGTCCCATTACCATTCCTAATGGTTATAAATATGCGAACAAGAATATAATTTGTTAATACTCCTTAAAAACTTTGAAAAAAGATTGCAAAGAACATATGGTGTGCTCATAATTCTTATCTTGCTAAATCGATTTAATAAAAATTGGATGGTTACTGTTTTCAGAATATGTTTGCAGTAAACCTGGATTCTAGATCTGTCTTAGAATTCAAAAAGTAATATATCAAAACGATTGATTCACTAGATTGAATTGTTCATATGAAAAAAAATAAAACCTTCAAGAACGGTAGCTGCAAGATCCCTCAACAATATTTCCCCCTTTAGATTTCATTTCAATTAATAAAAAACCACAACTATGGAGCTTCAGGCAGAAATTAAAAAAACGGTGAAAAAGCCATTAATGAAAAAGGCTGCTTTCACAGAAAAGAAATTTGTAGTTACCCTCGTTTTTGTTACCTCACTATTCATGTTGTGGGGTGTCGCTATTTCCATGGGTGATGTACTAAACAAACATTTTCAAAATGTATTGGGCGTATCCAAATCAGAGTCAGGATTAGTTCAGTTCTCTATTTTTACTGCCTATGCTGTTATGGGTATTCCAGCAGGTATGTTCATGAAACGCTTTGGTTACAAAAACGGTGTGTTGATGGGATTGCTGCTCTATGCCACCGGTGCTTTTCTTTTCGTGCCGGCTGCTAATGCAGAATCGTTTACTTTTTTCCGTGTAGCTCTTTTTATTCTGGCATGCGGGCTGGCAACGCTGGAAACGGTTGCCCACCCCTTTGTAGCATCTTTAGGCGACCAGCGCACATCTGACCAGCGCATTAACTTCGCTCAGTCATTTAACGGTCTGGGTGCCTTTGTAGGACCTTTTATTGGTGGTTTTTTTATTCTGCGTGGAGGACAGGAACATTCCAACGACCTTGAAAATGTAAAGATCCTTTACATTACAATTGGTGTTGTCATTGCCTTACTTGCCTTAGCGTTTTCATTTGTAAAAGTGCCAAAACTACAGGATCCACATGCCATTGTAGAAGCGGAAGCTGATGCCTATGCTGTACCAACCGATATGGAAGATATCAAACATCCAAAAAAGCTGTTCCAGCACCGTCATTTTGTATGGGCAGCCATTACCCAGTTTTTCAACGTAGCAGCACAAGCAGGTACTTGGGCATATTTCATCAACTATGGCCATGAAAAAATGGGCCTTCCCGATGAACAGGCTTCCTATTATTTTGGTTTGAGTATGGTAATGATGATGATCGGTCGTTTCGTAGGCACAGCGCTGATGCGTTTTATTGCGCCTAATAAGCTGCTGGCAACCTTTGCACTTGCTAACATCCTGATGTGCCTCATTATTGCACAAAGCTTTGGCTGGCCTTCCTTTATTGCACTTTTGATGCTGAACTTTTTCTTTAGTATTATGTTTCCCACTATTTTCTCTTTGGGACTGAAGGATCTTGGACCACATACCCAGCAGGGTTCTTCCTTTATTGTTATGGGAGTTGTGGGCGGTGCCGTATTCCCTTATTTTATGGGATTGATAGCCAATAAAGATGTGGCACATGCATATTATTTGCCAATCCTTTGCTATTTGGTAATTTTCCTGTTTGGAGCGAAGTTGTATAAAGTGAAAAAATAAAGTACAGTTGCTAAACATGGTGGGGGTGCTGATGACGAAGAGCCTGTGAATCCGCAACCGGTAATTGTTGAAAAAAGTATCTTGCGGTGTACATGCAGGTAATTGCAGTCATGTAATCTATTATTTAGAAAAGCACAAATAAAAACATATGGATCTCACCAGAGATATTTTGACCCTTGATGAATTCAGGTTTTTCGAAGAACGGAATTATCCCCAGGCAACAAGTGAGTTAAGTAATTTATTAAGGGATATTTCTTTTGCCGCAAAGTTGATCAATGTTGAAGTGAACAAAGCCGGCCTGGTTGATATACTAGGGGACACAGGAACTATAAACGTACAGGGAGAGCAGGTAAAAAAGCTCGACCTATTTGCGAACAACCAGTTGATAGGTGTTTTAAAACGTGGGATCAGTTGTGCCGCTATTGTGAGCGAAGAAATGGACGATGTAGTAGTTTTTGATGATGAAAAAAGCCGACAAAGCAGCTATATTGTTGCTTTTGATCCATTGGATGGAAGCAGCAATATCGATAATTGTATTTCTATTGGAACCATATTTGGCATCTACCGAAGGAATAGTCCGGCAGGGGAACCCTGCTGCGATGAGGACTTTAAATTAGAAGGCAGGAATATGGTAGCTGCCGGCTATGTAATTTATGGCTCTTCTACCATGTTCGTATATGCCACCAAAAGAACGGTCAATGGTTTTACGCTGGATCCTTCCATTGGTGAATTTTATCTGAGCCATCCCAATATCAAGTGTCCGGAAAAAGGATACATCTATTCGGTGAGTCATAGCAATTACTATCATTATGCGGAGGGTGTGCGGAAATACCTGGACTATATACAGTTGAAAAACAAAGAGCAGGAAGGATATTATACACAACGCCATGTTGCAAGTATGGTGGCCGACCTGCATAGAAACCTGATAAAAGGTGGTATCCTTTTAAACCCTGGTACAACCAATTATCCATGCGGTAAGCTGCGTTTGGTTTATGAATGTCTACCCTGGGCATTTATTTATGAAGTAGCCGGAGGAAGAGCCATCGATGGCAAGCAAAGAATTCTGGATGTGTCGTTTACTGACTTGCACCAACGTACGCCTCTATTTATCGGAAGTAATGCAATGGTCAATGACCTGGAAAGCTTTTTATAGATCATTTATACTTATAAACAATTACCTGATGTACTTGCCACTGAAAGTAAGTCATATGCTGAAAGTTCCCGATCTGAGGAACTTTTTATTAGGTATTCAACTAAACCGATTTAGCATGTGGGATGTCCTTAGTATGCGGTCGTTTTTGGTAATGCTTTTTATAGTAATAATCGGTACTGCTGATGCCCAGCCAGGAAATCAACGGCTAAGGGTCTTAGTGTTGACAGACATTGAGAACGAACCCGACGATGCCCAATCCATGGTGCGTTTTCTTACTTATTCTAACCAATGGGATGTAGAAGGTTTGATCGCTACCACGTCCACCCACTTAAGAAACAGGATTGCTCCTGAGCGGATTGAAAAGATTGTGAATGCCTATGGACAAGTAAGGAATAATTTATTGCAGCATGAAAAAGGTTATCCAGAAACGAACTATTTATTGAGTATTATTAAAAGAGGACTCCCTCTATTTGGTATGGAAGGGGTAGGTGCTGGAAAAGATTCAGAAGGTTCTGATTGGATCATTAAAACTGTTGATAAAAAGGATGACAGGCCGGTTTGGTTCACTGTCTGGGGTGGCACCAACTGCCTGGCGCAAGCATTATGGAAAGTAAGAATGACTCGCTCCCCCGAGGACGTGGACCGTTTTGTTTCAAAGCTTCGGGTATATACCATCTCTGACCAGGACGATACTGGTCCCTGGATCAGAAGAAACTTCCCTTCGCTTTTTTACATTGTTAGTCCCGGATACCATGCAAAGGGTGCTTACCATTATGCTACCTGGAGCGGTATAAGTGGTGATAAAAGACACTTTTTTAGTGGCCCGGATTTTAGCATAGTGGACAATCCCTGGCTGGATGAGAACATTCGGAAAAACCATGGACCCTTAGGTGCCGAGCATCCGCATACCGAATTCCTGATGGAAGGAGATACACCTACTTTTTTGTTCTTAATTCCTAATGGTTTGAACGAACCTGAACACCCTGATTGGGGTAGTTGGGGAGGACGTTATGAGTTATACATACCTCGAACCAAAAAATGGTTTTATGAGCCTGAAACAAGACCTATTTGGACTGATACTGAGGATGAAGTAACAGGTGTCGATGGCAAAATGTATTTGACCAACAAAGCTACCATCTGGCGTTGGCGGCAGGCTTATCAAAATGATTTTGCGGCAAGAATAGATTGGTGCGTTAAACCGTATAAAGATGCCAATCACCCACCAGTAGCAACATTAAATCATCTTAATAAATTAGCCGCTAAAAGCGGAGATCAGGTAATACTCAGTGCAGATAGATCAAAAGATCCTGATGGGAATAACCTTTCTTATCAATGGATATATTACCGCGAACCCGGAACTTTTGAAACCTCCCGTTTGCCATTGGAGATAAAAGATTATGAGCAGAAAAATGCTTCTTTCATTGCGCCGATTGTTTCCAAGCCCGAAACCATTCATATCATATTAGCCGTAACAGATGATGGCAAGCCGGCATTAACGAGATATCAAAGAGTGATTATAACTGTTTTTCCCAAGATATAAAAATAGATAATGACAATAAGATCCACTGTTTTCAAGCTTTTGCTGATTAGTTGTTTTGCGTCAATAAGCAATTGGGGACAAGCACAGTCACACTACCCCGGGCAGCATGCTGGTAAGTTTGTTGTTCCCGATCAATTGAAGCCGGCCATCTGTGCTTTTGATCTTCAGGATGTGCGCCTGCTGGATAGCCGCTTTAAACAGAATATGGAACGGGAGCAACAATGGTTACAAGCTATTGAACCCTATAGATTATTGCATTCTTTTCGTACCAACGCTGGTGTCTACAGCGGTAATGAAGGGGGCTATCAGATGGTGAAAAAACTGGCAGGATGGGAATCCCTGGACTGTGAATTGCGGGGACACACTACAGGGCATATTCTTTCAGGACTTGCCCTGATGTATGCTTCCACAGGTGATGAGCAATATAAGATCAAAGGAGACAGTTTGGTCACAGGCCTGGCTGAAGTACAGCGGGTACTCAACCAAGATGGTTACCTGAGTGCTTTTCCCCAGGAACTCATCAACCGCAATATCAAAGGACAAAAGGTATGGGCACCATGGTACACCCTGCACAAGCTCCTTTCCGGCCTCATCGACCAGTACTTGTATCGTGACAATACACAGGCTTTGGAGGTGGCTTCTAAAATGGGCACATGGGCTTACAAAAAACTACAACCGATAACAGCGGAACAGCGCGCCCGCATGCTGCGCAACGAGTTTGGCGGTATCAATGAATCCTTTTATAATCTCTATGCCATTACTGGTAATAAGCAGTATCAGTGGCTGGCTGAATTCTTCTACCACAATGAAATGCTGGATCCATTAAAATCTGGTAAAGATATTCTGGAGAAGAAACACGCCAATACCTATATCCCCAAGCTGCTGGGCCTTACCCGCGAGTATGAACTGGAGGGTAGAGGCAATGGTCATGACATAGCTGAGTTTTTCTGGCAGACGGTAATTGACCATCATTCCTTTGCCACCGGCAGCAACTCTGATCAAGAGAAGTTCTTCCAACCTGATCACCTCTCCGAACACATGAGTGGTTACACCGGTGAGAGTTGCAATGTATACAACATGCTAAAGCTCACACGGCATTTGTTTATCCATACGGCTGATGCCAAGTATGCAGACTATTATGAAAGAGCTTTGTACAACCATATTCTGGGGCAGCAGGATCCGGCTACCGGTATGATCGCCTATTTCCTGCCCATGCTGCCAGGTGCCCATAAGGTGTACAGCACCAAGGACAGCTCGTTTTGGTGCTGTGTAGGCAGTGGCTTTGAAAATCAGGCCAAGTATGGCGAGGCTATTTATTACCACAATGAGAACAATTTGTATGTGAACCTGTTTATGCCCTCTGAATTGAATTGGAAAGAAAAGGGGATGAAGCTGCGTCAGGAAAGCCGCTTTCCTGAAGAAGGTTCCACACTCATTACCATTGAGGCGGCTCATCCGGTGGCTACTACACTGAACATTCGCTATCCTTCATGGGCGGTAGCAGGAGCCACCATTAGAGTAAATGGCAGAAAAATATCAGTAAAGGATAAGCCAGATAGTTACATTGCCATTAACCGCACCTGGAAGGGCGGTGATCAGGTGGAAGTGAGTTACCCTATGACATTAAGGGCAATTGCCACTAGTGACAACCCAAACAAAGTAGCCTTAGCCTATGGACCCATTGTATTAGCAGGCGTGATGGGTACGGAAGGCATGCTGGAGCCGGCACCCTACTCCAATCCCGGGCTATATAATGATTACTATACTTACAATTACAATGTGCCCCAAAACATCATCAATGCATTAGCTATGGACAAAGGCAAACCAGAAAATTCGATAAAACCTGTTGGAGGAGCAAAGCTCACTTTTCAAACCAAAGAAGGCATATTGTTCAAGCCTCTCTATGACATCCACCGGGAACGCTATGTGGTATACTGGGATGTAAAGTGATAATTTTTATAATACACCAGAATTAAACTATAGACAAGTAATCGATCATGAAAAAAGTGATATTTTTAGCAACCATCTTTTTACTGCTTGTATTGAATGTAGCACAGGCCCAATCTTTTGTCCATCCCGGCATCCTGCACAGCCGTGAAGACCTGGAGCGCATGAAGAGTGCCGTCGCCAATAAAGAGGAACCTATTTTTTCCGGGTATCAAATTTTTATACAAAACCCCGCCTCTCAATATACCTATAAGATGCAAGGTCCAATGGAGATGGTCGGCCGGAACCCAACAGTTGGTCAGGGTACTTATGACAGCGATGCCAATGCGGCTCATCAAAATGCAGTCATGTGGGCCATAACTGGTGACAGGCGCCATGCTGAAAAAGCCATTGAAATTGTGAATGCCTGGTCCAGAACCCTAAAGTCCATTACTGGAAGGGATGCAGTGCTCATGGCCGGTCTCGGCCCCTTTAAAATGGTAAATGCTGCTGAAATTCTCCGCTATACATATGCTGGCTGGTCGGAAGCTGATATCCGGCAAACGGAGAAACATTTCAAAGAAGTGATTTACCCGGTGCTAAAAAACTTTGCACCATTTGCTAATGGCAATTGGGATGCGGCTGCCATCAAAACAGTTATGGCTATAGGTGTGTTTTGCAATGACAGGGAGCTATTTGAGAGAGGCTTGCGCTATTATGTGAACGGTCATGGCAATGGGCGACTTACACATTATATTATTAACGAAGAAGGACAAATCCAGGAGAGTGGCCGTGACCAGGGACATACTCAATTAGGTATCGGCATGCTGGCTGAATGCTCTGAAATAGCATGGAAACAAGGGTTGGATCTGTACGCTTACCACAACAACAGACTTCTGAAAGGTTTTGAATACGTGGCTAAATTTAACCTTGGAAATGAAATGCCATTTTCTGAAACCCTGGACAGGACTGGTAAATACCACCATACTAAAATTGCCCGTCAGGACCGTGGCCCCTTGCGTGCCGTCTATGAACAAGTATATAACCATTATGTGAACCGAATGGGTATGAAGGCACCTTTCACCCAGCAAGCTTCAGAAAAGATCCGCCCGGAAGGCCCGGGAAGGCCAGGAGCTGATCATCCTGGCTATGGAACGTTGTTCTTTACAATACCTTCAGCAAAAGCCTCAATTGAATCAACGCCTGCTGCTCCCGGCGGATTGATTGTAAGAGGTGCTCCCAAAGAAAATACACTGACCTGGGTAGCTTCAATTGGTGCCACTGGTTATGCGGTGAAAAGGGCATTAAAAAGCGCCGGTCCTTATACAGTCATTGCAAAGAATATTAAGGAAGAAAAGTATACAGACAGAAATGTAAAACCTGGTACATTCTATTACTATACTGTCTCTGCTTCCAATGCAAAAGGAGAGAGTAGCAATGCCATGGAAACAGGTATTACATCCGGGTTACCAAATCCATGGAAACAACAGGATATTGGAAAAACAAACACTGCCGGCTATACGCAATTTAATGGTAAGCAATTTACAGTCGAAGCTGGTAGTATGGGCATCGATAGTACCAGCGATTCGTTTCATTTTGCTTATACGCCCATGAAGGGTGATCAAGCGATCACCGTAAGGTTTGTGCCGCAGCCAAGTTCCCAATTCTCGAAAATGGGAGTAATGATGCGGAACGGACTTGCGGCAGATGCCCCACATGTTTCCCTGCTTTTATATCCAGGAAAAACAGATCAGATCGAAGCACCTAACTGGCATGCACGGCTCTTAGCCCGTGAAAAGTCAGGAGTGCCTACAGTGGTTAAAAACATGGGACCAGGACTCACTGAGCCTGTAGTGACTCATGGCCGTTTGACTGGTTATTGCTGGTTACGCTTACAGAGAAAAGGAGATCGTTTCACCAGCTTTGTATCAAATGATGGAAACAGTTGGATAGAGCTGGGAAATGTTTCCTTGCCTTTGAGAAAGACGCTGTATGTTGGTCTTACGGTTTGTTCCGGTATGCCCAATTCCACAACCATACAATTTGATCAGGTCTCCATATCAGAAGTGAAATAAAATAGTTTTCATATAAAAGTAAATCCAGTGGTCAAACAGTTTCAAGGTATTTTTTTCGTCTTCACTTTATCAAGTATTGTGGTTTCTTGTAAAACCATGGTCACAGCTTCTTCCCGGAGCTTAGAAGTTCCAACCACTTCTTATCAATCCCAGGTATGGGTAGCTGATCAGGGAAATGGTACTTACAAGAATCCTATTTTATATGCTGACTATTCAGATCCGGATGTCATCAGGGTTGGGGATGATTATTTTATGACGGCCTCCAGTTTTCATTGCATGCCAGGTATGCCAATCCTGCATTCTAAAGACCTTGTTAACTGGCGCCTTATCAACAATGCAGTAACCAAACAAGTTCCTGGAGAGTTCTTCGATAAACCGCAACATGGCTATGGCATCTGGGCGCCTAGTTTGCGTTTTCACAAAGGAGAGTTTTATATCTATTGGGGTGATCCCGATCATGGCATCTACATGATCAAAACAAAAGACCCTGCCGGTAAGTGGGAAGATCCTGTGCTGGTAAAAGGCGGCAGAGGACTCATTGATCCCTGTCCGTTATGGGATGACAATGGCAATGCCTACCTGGTCCATGCCTGGGCTGCCAGTCGTGCTGGTGTGAATAGCTTGCTCACTATGTATAAATTGAGTGCTGATGGCACCCGCTTACTCGATCAAGGCAAAAACATTTATTCTGGCCACGATTTTAACCATACTGTGGAAGGTCCAAAACTGTACAAACGTAATGGCTATTACTACATTATGGCCCCGGCAGGTGGTGTGGCAACTGGTTGGCAGCTAATCCTGCGCGCAAAAGATATTTATGGCCCCTATGAAGAGAAGATTGTGCTGGAACAGGGAAATACCAACATCAATGGCCCGCACCAGGGTGGCTATATAGAAACCCAGATAGGTGAACCCTGGTTTATTCACTTTCAGGATGTGGGTACTTATGGTCGTATCCTGCACCTGCAACCTGTGAACTGGGTGAATGATTGGCCGGTTATGGGGGTTGATAAAGATGGCGATGGCAAAGGTGAGCCTGTTGCTTCCTATAAAAAACCTGATATTGGCAAAAATTATTCAATAGTTACACCTGCTGAAAGTGACGAATTCAATTCAGATACGCTCGGCCTTCAGTGGCAGTGGCAAGCCAATCCGAAAGTAACCTGGAGTGCCTTGATTCGTGAAAAGGGATTTTTGCGCCTTTTTGCATTTCCGCTACCCAAAGATGCGGTCAATTTATGGCCTGTCTCCGACCTGTTGTTGCAGAAGTTTCCTGCACCCAATTTCACCGCAACCACCAAAGTGAAAATGAATATCGAATGGGATGTATGGCAAAGTAAAAAAGCGGGCCTTTTAGTGATGGGTAATGATTATTCTTACTTGTCCATCAGCAAAAATGAAAAGGGATATCAAGTATCCCAAGTTTTATGCAAGGAAGCATTGAACAATGGTACTGAAGAAGTGATCGAAGAAAAGCTAATAAATAGCGCCACTGTTTATTTAAGAGTGGAAGTGAATGCTCCGGATGCTACCTGCCACTTTAGTTATAGTGAAGACGGACAAACATTTAAACCTATAGGCAGGTCATTCATCGCGAAACCTGATAAATGGATCGGCGCAAAAGTAGGACTGTTCTGCAGCAGCAGGCCTGATGTAAGAACTGGTAGTTATGCTGATTTTGACTGGTTCAGGATTACGAAATAACTTTAATCTCATAACTATAACTAGATGCCGCAATCCTCATCAAGAAGAAACTTTTTGAAATCCTCAGTTATTACAGGTTTGATCACTGGGCTTAGTCCGACCTCTATTTTCGCTTATGATGAAATGAGTCTATTGAATAACGTTCCATCAAAAGACAACGGACTTGTCTTTTTATTTCAGGGCGATTCTATCACAGATGGTAACCGTGGCCGCAACAATGATCCCAATCACATCATGGGACATGGTTATGCATTTGCTGTTGCCAGCCGTATTGGTGCAGACTTTCCCAATGCTGGTTATACTTTTTTCAACCGGGGAATTAGTGGCAACAAGGTTCCTGACTTACAAAAAAGGTGGCAGACAGATGCATTAGATATTAAGCCGGATGTGCTGAGTATACTAATCGGCATTAATGATACTGCTGCCTCCATTGATAAACCAGAGGAAGCAACCACCATTGAAATTTTCGAAAAGGGATACAGGGATCTTTTACAGTCAAGCAAGGCTGCCAATCCAAATATCCTCTTTGTTCTGGGTGTTCCATTTGTTTACCCGGTCGGGAATCGTAAAGAAAAATGGGAGTTTTGGCAGCAAGGCACTCAAAGAAGGGCAGAAGTGGTGCGGAAACTGGCAGTCGAGTTTAACGCAGTATTGGTAGATTATCCTGCAGCCTTTGCAAAGGTGATTGAGAAACCTTCAACAGAATATTGGATTTGGGATGGTATTCATCCCACTGTCTTCGGACATGAGATCATGGCACGGGAATGGATCAAACAAGTCGGTACCCGCCTGAGATTTTTAAGGAAGTATAAATAGTAATTTATTTATCGAACATCGAATGACAATAGTTAAGGGAATGGCTGCATCCAAACCTGTCCAACGCATTACCTTTGCGGTCTGAAAAACGAAAAGAACGCCCCATTGCGGATATTAAACGCAGTGGAGTAAACCGCTTAAAGAATCCTTATGCGACAAATTCGGTTTAACCATAATGCCAAATTGCCTAAAGTAAAGCAAATAGTGCAGGCAATTGTTTCGCAAATTGAAAAGGGCCAGCTCGTTAAAGACGACAAGCTGCCTTCCATCAATGAATTTAGCGATAAGTATGCTGTTGCAAGGGATACAGTGGAAAGGGCATATAAAGAATTAAAAGATCAAGGCTATATTACCTCAGTTGCGACTAAAGGATATTTTGTACAAGGCAAAAAAGACCAGAGACTAAAGATCCTTCTCATTTTCAATAGACTCAGCTCCTATAAAAAGATCATCTATGATAGTCTTGTACAAACTCTAGGTGAAGAAGCAAGAGTGGATTTGCAGATTCATCGGTATGACCCGCAACTTTTGAAAGAAATTATATTGAATAACCTGGGAAGCTATCACTATTATGTGATTATGCCATACTTCTTCGAGCATACAGAAATAGAAGAATGCCTTTCTATTCTGCAGATGATCCCGGAAAATGAAATGATTTTGCTGGACAAGCATCTTCCTGAATTGAAAGGGCAATACATATCCGTGTTTCAGGATTTCAAGTGGGACATCTACAATGCATTGAAAGAATCTGCCGATTTAATGGATAAATATGGGCGGGTAAAATTTGTTTATCCTGAATATACCAACTTTCAGGCTGAAATTGCAGATGGAGTTTTAGCATTTTGTGAAGAGTACCACAAAGTCTTTTCCATAGTTCCTGATTTAAGTGATGAAGAGTTAAATCCCTCTACCGTCTATATCACTGCAGAGGAAGAAGACCTTGCCCAATTGATCAAAAAAGTTAGAAAATCCGATTATCAGTTAGGTAAAGACATTGGGATCATTTCTTTTAATGAAACCGTATTTAAAGAGCTGTTAGACATAGCAGTGGTTACTACCGATTTTGAAAATATGGGTAAAACCGTAGCGAACCTGATCCTGAATGGACAGATCAAACAAGTGAAGAACCCATTCAAGATGATTCGGAGAAGTTCACTTTAAAAAACTTCCATTTTCTAAAAGAAATTTTTTATTCAGGCAGTTCTATTTAAATATTGGAATAAAGAAAATGTGTAAAAAATATTTTGCTAAAACGATTTAGTAATTATCTTAGCTTTTAATAAACGTTCTTCCGGAAAAAATGTTTTGCCCTCCATGCTAAATCGGTTAAGCTCAAATCCTTCAACAACATAAACTCAAAAACGGTTCGCTTATGTATGAAAATCCTAAAACAAAGATTTATCAGGCTTTCATCTTTTGCCTGTTAACGTTACTATGTGCCCAAAAGAATTTATTCGCCCAGGACGGAATGCTGAACGATGATTTTTCAACGGGAAATCTATTTAACTGGAAAGCCGCGACCACAGGATCTACCGGACAAATCGTAAACGGTCAGTTCGTTGTAACCATGCCTCCATCCACTACAGGGAAATACAGGGCTGATATTCAGAAAGTCGGAGGTCTGACACTGCACGCTGGAAACTATCCTATCGTAGCCGTTAAGATGAATAAACCTCCCCGATGCAATTTCTTTTTCGATACCAATCTTGGTTCTTATAATAATACAAACAACAATGCCACCAAAATAGAAACCCCAACTGGTAATATCTATTATTGGGATTTATCAACCGGTAAGCTGGGTACAACTATATTACCCAAAGATGCACCTACAACGCTTTCGGTCTTCCAGTTCAAGGTGGCTGAGATCGTGCTCACACAAGCAGAAATCGATGCCGGTGATTATTCCTATGAAGTGGACTGGGTAAAAACCTTTTCATCAGTGGATGCACTGCGCGCATTTGCTAATCCAACAGGTAATACCAATCCTGTCTTTGAATACAGTGGTGCATTCGCCCATCCTGGTCTGTTGCACTCAACAACCGATCTGGCTCGTATTAAAGACCTGGTAACACGCCAGGTTAGTAGGCCCTATAGAAGTTATCAGTTATTGCTTGCATCCAACAGGTCTTCAGCTAGCTATACAAAAGCCGGTCCATTCAAATACCTCACCCGCGATGCGTCTCTGACCATTGAAACGCCAACCGGAAGCGTTTCTGGAGGTGCGGCGAAAAACGGTGTGGAAGGCGATTTTATGGCTGCTTACTACAATGCGCTGATGTGGAATATTACGGGCAATGAGGCTCATGCGCAAAAAGCAACCGAGATCATTGATGCATATGCCGCATTCACAGAAGGTATCATAGGGAGTGATGCTGAACTGAATGGCTTGTATGGTTTTATTCTGGCTAATGCTGCCGAACTGATGCGCTATACCTATCCTGCCTGGGGTCAGGAAAAAATTCAGCAGTGCGAATCCATGCTTAAGTCAGTTTTTTATCCTACCCTTCAAAACTTTAGACCTTGTGCACATGGCAACTGGGATATTATCTGTATGAAAGGCTTGATGGCCATTGCCATTTTCACCAACGATAATGCAATGTACAATAAGGTGGTGAACTACTTCTATTATGGAGAAGGCAATGGCAGTATTGACAACTATGTACTGACTGAGGCAGGTCAGCTACAGGAAAGCAACCGTGACCAGCCACATACAATGCTGGCCATTGGCTCTTTGGCGGAATTAGCAGAAATGGCGCTGAGACAGGGGCTTGATTTATATACTGCTTCCAACAATGCCATTATGCGCGGTTATGAATACACCGCTAAGTATAATTTGGGTTATACCGTTCCTTACCAGACCAGCTACGATTTCTGTGAAAAGAACTACCAGGACTATACGCCAGAAGCTATATCTCCAAGAGGACGGGGGCAGTTTAGGGCCGTATTTGAAATAGCGTATAACCATTACGTATATCGTAAAGGTTTACAAATGCCAAATACACTGGAAGTATTGGGTGTAATGGGACCTGAAGGTGCTCCTTTTGGAGCCGACAATCCTGGTTATGGTTCTTTGTTCTTTTACCTGAACTCAAATGCTGATTATGTATTCCCCAACGGAGGAGGAACAGATCCTGCTAAAGGATTCATTAATGATAATTTCACAGGTATAACTGATGGCTGGGTGGCTGCAACCACTGGTTCTACTGCTACATCTGAAAATGGCGAGTTGAAGGTAACAACCGTAATGCAATCAACTGGCAAGCTGAGGGGCGACATGAAAAAAAGCGCAGGAGCTACTGTTCATCCAGGTAACTATCCCATATTGGCTATAAAGATGAAAAAGCCGGCAGTAGCAAACCTGACTTTCGATACCAATCTTGGTGCCTATGGAAACGGTGCTAACAAATGGACAGGTAAAATCGGTGATGATATATATTACTATGATCTGACAAAAGGTTTCGGTTCCAATGGTATCCTCCTTTCCACAACGGTACCCACAACCTTATCCACCTTCCAATTTAAAGTTGCTGATATAACCTCAGGCGAAACCAGTTATACAGTGGATTGGGTAAAGACTGTAAAATCGGTTAATGAATTGCTGGCTTTTGATCCAAACGCAGGCTTGATCAATGATAATTTCAATACCAGTACAGATGGTTGGAGTGCTAACACCAGCGGTGCGACAGTATCTGCCGAAAACGGACAACTTAAGGTAAACCTGGCCCAGGTGAATGGAAAGGGTAGAGGTGATATTAAAAAAAATACCGGAGCTACCCTCTATCCAGCCAATTATCCAATTGTAGCCATTAAATTGAAAAAGCCGGCTGTGGCAAACATTACGTTTGATACCAATATGGGTTCTTTTGGCAATGGAAGCAACCGTCAAACAGGAAAGATAGGCGATGATATTTACTATTTCGATCTGACCAAAACCGGGTTTGGTGCAAGCGGAACCTTATTAACAGCTCCAACAGCCTTAACCTTATTCCAATTCAAAGTTGCCGATATAACTTCGGGAGAAACAACTTACCTGGTTGATTGGGTGAAAACAGTAAAAACAGTAGATGAACTGCAAAACTTTGTAGCGCCCCGTTACCAGACTATCAATTTCCCTGCTT
Organism: uncultured Chitinophagaceae bacterium; assembly: GCA_966674115.1. Taxonomy (GTDB): domain Bacteria; phylum Bacteroidota; class Bacteroidia; order Chitinophagales; family Chitinophagaceae; genus Flavisolibacter. The sequence continues at coordinate 10,389 of CBKWHA010000052.1, read as the reverse complement.
TAACCGAAAAGAAGGTAGGCGATGAGGATTTTACTCCAGCCACTGCAAGCTCAGGTTTGCTGGTAAACCTAAGCAGCTCCAATGAAACTGTTGCTACAATTGTAGATGGAAAAGTGCATATAGTAGGTGCTGGTGTAGTTGATATCATGGCAACTCAAACTGGAAATAGTGATTATTATCCTGCTGATCCGGTTACAAGAACATTGAATATTACGAAGAGAGAGCAAACTATTACTTTTAATGCTTTACCTGATATTGGTGTTGTAAATGCTGACTTCGACGCTGGTGCCACCGTCTCATCTGGTCTTGGCATAACATACACCAGTTCTAATCCTGCTGTTGCTACCATTGAAAATGGTAAAATTCACCTGACAGGTGTCGGTACAGCGATCATTACCGCAGCCCAGGAGGGTAATTACATGTATCATGCAGCAGAAAGTGTATCCCAATCACTGGTTGTGTTCGATAATCAGCCGCCAACCCAACCACAGGCATTAACTGCAGCTAAAAGAGATGATGGTAAACTGCAACTGATGTGGCAAGCCTCTTCTGATAATGTAGGTGTAACTGGCTACTATGTCTTCCAGGATGGTAAACAATTAAATGAAACTGCGATTACTGGATCCGGTTATATTACCGATGCACCTATTGGAAGTTTAATGTATACTTATACTGTGATTGCGACTGATGCTGCTGGTAATCTGTCACAGGAAAGTGCATCGGAAACATTTACCAACAGCAATGGCAATGGTGCTTTTAATACTGGATATGAAATATTGAAGGTGTTTCCTAATCCTTCTGACGGCAATTTCAAAGTAAGGTTGAACAGCATACAAACAGGAGCAATTGTGATCAGTATTTATAATGCTGGTGGTGCACTTGTTCAGCGGGTATCAGATAATAAATCTGGAGAGGTATATCAAAAAGAATTCAACCTGCATGGTCTGCCCTTTGGTACCTACCATGTACAAGTGATAGTTGGTGTATTCAATGCAACAAAAATTATTCTACTCCAATAATCACAAATAATGTATACACGGAGGGGGCTTATGCCTCCTCCTTTTTATGAATATATGCTGAGAGTTGCAAATTAATTATATCTTGAAACTTATTTCTTAATACCGATTGCTGCTATTTATGTAAGCTGATTATATATCCTAAAATAGAATGAATGTTAGTAGCACAATTGCCAAAAACAACTGAATCTGTATCTTATGCTGTAGGCGTGGATATTGGAGGTACACACATCTCAGCAGCAGCGGTAGACCTGGACAACCGCACTGTATTAGCAGGCACAGAAATAAGAGCACATGTTGATGCACAAGGAACGGCAGAAGAAATACTAAAGGTTTGGTTTGAGGTAATTGAAAAAACAACCCTAAAAGTATCAGCTTCTCTCAAAGGCATCGGCTTTGCTATGCCCGGCCCTTTTGATTACCAGGGAGGGATTTCCCTCATCAAGAACATGCATAAGTATGATTCTCTTTACGGACTTAACATCAAAGAATTGCTGGCTCAAAGACTAGGCATACCTGTTAGTCTAATTCAAATGCGCAATGATGCTGAAGCTTTTGTGGCAGGAGAAGTGATGGGCGGAGCTGCGAGAGGAGTGGACCACGCTATTGGTATTACATTAGGAACCGGACTGGGATCAGCCAAAAGTCATTTCGGAATTACTGAAGATGTGAACCGCGGTTCATCTTACTTTAAGGATGGCATCGCTGAGGATTATATCTCCACCCGCTGGTTTCTAAAGAGATATAATGAGTTAACTGGTTTGAAAGTTCCGGGAGTAAAGGAACTCTTAGACAAAGGCGCTAATGATTCTAATGTTCAACAATTGCTCAATGAATTTTGTACAAACCTGGCTCTTTTCCTTCAGGCCTTTATTCGGGAAGAAGGTGCAGAGGTGGTAGTGGTGGGAGGTAGCATAGCCAACGCATTTGAGCTGTTCTATCCGCAACTACGTCAGTTTTTACCTCAGGAGCATAAAAAAGTGATGATAAAAAAAGCTGTTCTGGGAGAAAGCGCTGCGCTGATTGGTGCGGTAAGTTGTTGGATGAAGACCGGCAAGTTGGAAGTGGTATAGTAATATTAAGGCAAAGCCCGCCGGTATATCTTTTCATATGCCGGGGCTTTGCCTTAATAATTTATTTTACAGAACTTATGCAACGTGCATTGTATGCTCAGCTTCCTCTTCCTGAACATGCTCACATGCTATGAATTTAATACCCAATTGGTACTTGGCATTCATTGTAATATGATAATCATTACGCGTGCAAAGCTCTTTCACAACCTCATCCTGTAATAATGTGGCGGCCAGATCCTTAGCCAGCTCCGACGAACTGATTACATTATCTACTCTGCCATTACTCAGTTGGATCAGGAATTTATAGCCTGATTTCCGGGCAATACCGGCTCTTTCAAAATCTGTAAGATTCATATTCAGGGTCTGATCTCCTGTAGTTGCCCTCTTCATTAAAATTCTAATAATAGGCAGGTACTTATTCCAGATTTGTGTGTACATAAACGTAGTTTTTTTAAATGTCAAGAATGGCAAACACAAGTCAGTTAACAGCAGGGCTTTGTCAAAAAAAAAGCCCGGGTAAAAAGCCGGACTTCTTTTGTAAAAGTAATCAATTAATACCTTTTCTTAAAACCACCGTTGCCCTGAAAGTTGCTTCTGGCTGGTCTTTCTTCTTTTGGTTTAGCTTCCATTACTTTAATAGTTCTGCCTTCAACAGTTGCCTGATCCAATTCAGCAATTGCTTTTTGTGCAGCAGTATCATCCGACATTTCTACAAAACCGAATCCGCGGCTTTTACCAGTAAATTTGTCAGTAATCACCTTTGCAGAAGTTACTTCTCCATAATCTGCAAAAAACTCTCTTAAATCTTCATCCTGTACGTTGAAGCTTAAGTTTGAAACGTAAATGTTCATACTTTCTTTGAAATAATTAAAAATGAATCTGAGACGAGGCAAAACGTAAAAGAAACTAACAAGTAGCGGAAAACTAACCAGATTAATTATACACTTACAAAATGCGAAGCTCAATTTGACGGTGCAAATATAGGCTATGAAACCTTTTAAAAAATAAATATTCAGGCAATCATTTGTTAATCCAAGAGTCCATCTTATGGTGCGTGATAGATACTATAATTTGAGAATGTTATCTCGAAGTAATAATGATTTCTGTAAGCTGTTGCTGGAATTCAGGAAGAGCAATATCTATTAATGAAACTTTATTTGCTTTTACGAGAACTTGTTTTTCCTGATTGTGCAGGCCAAACATTGAAACAATTAAAGTATGATTTCCTTCTTTTACATTTTTTAGAATAAAAAAACCATTTTCATCAGTCATGGTGTTTGTGGCTGCGTCCTTTAAACTGATTTTTACCATTTCTGCAGGCTTGTTGCCCGTAGTGATAATGCGGCCTTTAATCGTACCGGTTTTAGCGAATCTAACAACCATTCTTTTTTCCGCACTTATGCATGCCGATTTTTTAATATTGGCAGAAAAGCCACTTAAGCAAATAAAAATGGGCAAAAAGAATATCCTATTCATCGCAAAAATTTTCGCAAAGGAATAGCGGATTTACTTGAGAAAAACGTTTTATGGAGAAAAATGACTTACTTTTTACGAAAAAACGTATAAAAAAATTAAGATACGACTCGTTCTCTACAATTAATTGACAATTATTTTAATATTTAAATTATTATAATTCATGCCCAATAGAATTATCAGTTTTCACTTTAAAATATTACTCTGATTAAGAGTCGTAACAAAACTTATAGAAATGTTAATGAAAAAAGTAAAAACTTCTCTGCAGAAAACTCATCTAAATTGTAAATAAAAATCTCATTGTGTATCTGTACCTTTGCGCCCCAAATGGCCTTCTGTTCAATTGCTTTAAAGAAGTAAAAAGTAAGGCTTGGAAAGCACCAGAGGAGCTATATCAAAAAAATTAAATCGTAACTATCCATGGCTGGTCAGTTAAAAGAAGTTCGCAACAGAATCAAATCCGTTCAAAGTACACAGCAAATTACGAAAGCAATGAAAATGGTTAGTGCGGCTAAATTGCGCCGTGCTCAGGATGCAATTATTCAAATGCGTCCTTATGCCAAGAAATTGCAGGAAATGCTGAGCAACATCGTGAGCAATATAGAAGGAGAGAGCGGGTTGGCCTTAGCTGCAGAACGTTCGGTAGAAAAAGTTCTTTTAATTGTTATTACCAGCGACCGTGGATTAGCAGGCGCTTATAATGCAAATGTGATCAAGCTGGCAAAACAAACTATCCGCGAACAATATAGCGCCCAGTTCGCAAACGGAAATGTGGAGATATGGAGCATTGGTAAAAAAGGATATGAGCATTTTATTAAGAATAACTATAAAACAGATGCTACGCATAAGGACATTTTCCACAACCTTTCTTTTGAAAACGTACAAGTAGCTGCACAGGCGGCTATGAAAGCATTTGAGCAAAAACAGTTCGATGTAGTTGAAATTGTTTACAGCGAATTTAAAAATGCTGCCACTCAGCGTTTTGTAGTGGAAAGATTCCTGCCAATACCTAAAGTGAAAAAGACTCCTGGAACTGCTAAAGCTGATTTTATATTCGATCCTAACAAGGAAGAATTAATAGCCGAATTGATGCCCAAGATCTTGAATACTCAATTATTTAAAGCGGTTCTCGATGCGCATGCATCAGAGCACGGCGCCCGGATGACGGCTATGGATAAAGCAAGCGAAAACGCCAATGAATTGCTGCGTAGTCTCAGAATATCTTACAACCGTGCACGTCAGGCTGCTATCACAACCGAATTGACGGAAATCGTGAGTGGTGCTGCAGCATTGAAAGGGTAAATTAATTATTAGTTCTTTATACAAAAAGATTGGGTTTATGCTTACATTAAAAGATAACCCCAATCTTTCTCTTTTATAAACAGAGCCCCGTTTTGTGCTGATGCACTTCAACCGGGTTAGACTGGAGTGTGCATAGCTTATGGAACTTTCAAGCCTGATTCCTCACATAGAAGCCTTGATATTTGCTTCAGATAAGCCGTTGACAATCGCTGAAATGGCGGAATTGTTGAATACCGCTTTTGGGTTTGAAGACGAAGCAGATAAAATGTCCGAAGAACAAGTCGATGCGGCCCTGCAAGGTATAGTAGAAAAGTATAGTTCTGAATTTTATCCCTTTGAAGTGCGGGAGAGCGGCGGGGGGTGGCAGTTCCTGACCAAAAAAGTGTATCATAAAACCGTTGCCCAGCTAAACGGAGAAAAGTTCTTGAAACGCCTTTCTGCAGCAGCACTGGAAACACTTGCCATTATTGCCTACAAGCAGCCTGTTACGAAAGGAGAAATAGAAATAATTCGTGGTGTAAGTGCCGATTACACCATTCAAAAACTGCTGGAAAAAGATTTGATCGTCATTACAGGGCGAAACGAAGAATTGCCAGGACACCCGCTGATATATGCGACATCCAAAACTTTTATGGATTATTTTGGCATCAACTCTCAGGAAGACCTGCCTAAGATCAAAGAAGTGTTGCCTGATCAAGTTATAGAACCGACGCCAGTCCATCATACTGAATTTGAACAGGGTGAAAGTTTTTTAGTTTCAGATAATGGTGAACTAATAAATAAAGATGAAAATGAAGGCGCAAAACTGTTTTTAGCCGCCGAAGCCGCCGACGAAGAGCAGCCTTCTGAGGAGCAGACTTCAGATGATAAAGTTGAAGCTGACTCGATTGACTCGGTTGATGAACCTGATAACGGTAACGATTCTGATGACGAAAATGAAGAAAAGAATAACAAGCAAGAAACAGATAATAACGAATAAATGAACGTCGCCCTTAAAAATTATTCTAAAAAATCTCGTAAATCCTCCCAAAACCCAGTCCAAACAATGACACTTTCACATACTCAATTAGTTGAATTAGCAAACCGTTTTGGTACACCGCTTTACGTATATCATGCTGAAAAAATAAGGGAACAATACGAAAAGCTGCAAAAGGCATTTGAAGGTTCCAATGCTAAATTCTTTTATGCTTGTAAGGCGTTGACCAATATCAACATCCTGAAATATATAGAGCAGATTGGCGCCAACATTGATTGTGTGAGTATCAATGAAGTGAACCTGGCACTGAAGGCTGGCTTTTCGCCCGATAGGATATTGTTTACACCAAATTGCGTGGACTTTACCGAAATCGAAGCTGGGAAAAACCTCGGAGTAAATCTCAATATCGATAATATTTCTATTCTCGAGCATTTTGGCAATAAATACGGTGGTAGCTATCCTATTTGCATACGTTTCAATCCGCACATTATGGGCGGAGGTAATTACAAAATATCAACTGGCCATATTGATAGTAAGTTTGGTATATCTATTCACCAGATGCGCCATATTGAGCGCATTGTGAAGACGACCGGACTAAATGTAAAAGGTGTGCATATGCATACAGGCAGCGATATCAAAGATATCAACGTATTCTTGCAGGGATTGGAGATCATGTTTGAAATTGCAGAACATTTTCCTGACTTGGCCTTTGTTGATCTGGGGAGTGGTTTCAAAGTGCCTTACCATGAAGATGACGTAAGTACTGATGTAACTGCTTTGGGAGAAAGGGTGAGTGAGGCTTTTCAAAAGTATGAAAAAGAAACAGGCAAGAAGCTGGAAGTATGGTTCGAGCCTGGTAAGTTCCTGGTGAGTGAGGCTGGTTATTTTATCGTAAAAGCTAACGTCATCAAACAAACAACGGCAACCGTTTTTGTAGGCGTTAACAGTGGTTTCAACCATTTGATCAGACCAATGTTTTATGAGGCCTATCATCGCATAGAAAATATCTCCAACCCCTTTGGCAATCCAAGGATTTATACAGTTGTAGGAAATATTTGCGAAACCGACACTTTTGCATGGGATAGAAAGATAAGTGAAGTGCGGGAAGGCGATTTCCTGGTTTTCTACAATGCAGGGGCTTATGGCTTTGAAATGTCCTCTAATTTCAACTCACGCCTCAAACCGGCAGAAGTATTGATAAAAGATGGTGAAGCCCTCCTGATCAGAAAGCGCGACGAATTCGAAGACCTCCTTCGGAATCAAATAGAAGTAATTTAGAAGTTTATTGTTTATAGTTGTCGTAATTGGTTGAATATGCTTTTCTGTAAGAAGAAGTTTCAAATCAGTGAAAAAATACATAGGTCAAGGCAACCATAAACCATAAACCTATTCCGGTAGGAGTACATGAAATTCTGCTCCCATGCCTTCTTCAGAAATGGCAAAAATATCGCCCTGGTGATTCAGGGCTATTTTTTTGCATAAGGCAAGGCCAATGCCGGTGCCTTCATAAGTAGACCGGGAGTGTAGCCGCTGGAATATGGTAAAGATCTGCTCGGCATACTCAGGGCTAAATCCTATTCCATTGTCTTTTATTACAATTTCATAAAAGTTCCGACGCGGATCAAGTTGCGGCTGTTTTGTTTTTTCTTCTGGCGTTAAAAGTTTTGAAGTGATCTCAATTTTAGGTGGAATGTCTTGCTTTGAAAATTTCAAAGAGTTGTTTAATAAGTTATAAAACAGTTGGCTCATCTGCAATGGAATGGCATTAACAACAGGTAGTTATTCACACTGTATTTGTGCACCCTTTTGTATAATGGCTAATTCCAGGTCTTCCAAAATATGTTTAATTACTATATTTAGGTTCGTCTTTTTAAAGGTGTCGCTTTGGGAGAGATTTAATTTTGAAAAGTTCAGCAGATCTTTGATGAGATCATTCATTCTCGCAGACGACTGGTTGATCTTTTGAATCAACTGCTTAGCTTTTTCTACATGATTTTTATCCAGCTCCATGTTCAACATGTCTATGAACGTTCGGATCTTTCGTAAAGGTTCCTGGAGGTCATGGCTTGCTACATAGGCAAATTGCTCCAATTCCCTGTTAGAACGTTCAAGACTGATATTTGCTGCTTCCAACTCTTGTGTTCTTTCAGCGACTCTTTGTTCAAGAAGGTCGGTTTGCACTTTCTGATCGTGCACATCGGTGCAGGTGCCAAACCACTTTAGTATTTTTCCATTTTCATCCCTAAGTGGCAAAGCTCTGCCCAGGAACCAACGGTATGCACCATCTTTTCGTCGGAATCTATATTCAATTTCATAAGGTGCTCCTGTTTGCAAAGAATGGCTCCATTTGCTCAGTGTTCTTGCCACATCGTCAGGATGTAGTACCTGACTCCAGCCTCCACCTTTCGATCGTTCTTCTTCTAATCCTGTATACTCAAACCATTGCTTATTGAAAAAATCGTCGTATCCATCAGGTTCGGCGGCCCAAACCATCTGTGGCATAAAATCCGTTACAAACTTAAACTCCTGCATGAGTCGTTGCATTTCGGCATTCTTCTGTTGCAGTTGTTGCTCTGACCTTTTTTGTTCTGTAATGTCCCTGAAGTACCAGGCCCAGCCATAATATTTACCATCTTTCCCTATGATTGGCCGCGCCCGGCGTTCTAGTATTTTTCCGTTTTTAAAGTAAACTTCATCTTCTACTATTGTAATAGGATTTTGATAAACTTCTTTTACTTTTCTGATGGCTTCTTCAGGGTTTATGGTTTGATTCATACCGTATGACAGAGACGCTTCATCGTCTTTGGTCTCAATAATATGTTCAGGCATATTCCATAGCTCAGCAAAGCGCCTGTTACTCATAATGATTTTACCCCTGCCATCTGTAATCAGAATACCATCCGGACTGGCTTCCTGCTCTGCTTCCTGCAAGGCAGTTTTAAATTTTAGAGCTTCTTCAGAATGTTTGCGGTCAGTAATATCTTCAAAAAACCAAGCCCATCCATAGTAAGTACCATCATTACCAATAATAGGGCGGCCATAACGTTTCAATATATTGCCATTCTTAAGATAAAGCTCATCATAAGTGATTTTCTCTGGATTATTATATAGATACTGTACACGCTTTAATTCTACTTCTGAGTCGTGCAACTGACTCATGCAATAACGTAGTAACGCATTGTTGTCTTTGGATTGAATTATCTCCAGCGGAACGTCCCAAATCTGAATAAATTTTGAATTGGTTGCCAAGATTTTATCCTTTCCATTGGTAATAAGTATGCCGTTAGGAGTAGCTTCATTTTGTGCTTCCAGCAAAGCTTTTCTGAATTGTAGAGCTTCTTCTGACTGCTTACGCTCTGTTATATCTACACAGGAGCCCAGTAGGCCAATAAATTTCCCTTTTAAGGAATACCGGGGCCGGCCATTACCAAGGCACCAGCGGGTATTTCCATTTTTGTCTTTTATCCGAAAATCAGCACTGAAAATGGACTGAGTTGCAATAGAATGTTGTATATTTTTTTGAATATGAGCCCGGTCTTCTGCAACTATAGCATGTAGCCATCCGTTTTCAATTGTCTCTTCAAATGAAAGTCCAGTCCAGTCTGTCCAGGTTTGGTTGATAAAAGTACAGAGGCCGTTTTCATCAGACATCCACAACACAACCGGGGCAGAATCAGAAATGTCCTTGATAAGACGCTCTTTTTCATGAGCACGCGCTTGGATCTTCTTTTCTTTCGAAATTTAAACTAAAATACCCGTAAGCCTGGTTGCAATCCCGCCTTCATCAAAATATGCTTTTCCTGTTGCCCTCACCCAATGGATTTGTCCGTCTTTTGCATTTATGATCCGGTATTCCATGTCAATGGAACCGCCGTTGACTGAATTAAGTGCGTCATTAATCTCCTGAACAGCACGTTCCTTATCTTCAGGGTGTAAACCATCAATAAATGTGTCTAAGGTAACAACTTGCCCGGGGGGTAATCCAAAAAGGTCGTCACATTTCCTGGACCAAATGATCCTTTTACTATCCGGATCAAAATCCCATATTCCAATATCTGCTGCTTCTAGCGCTTTCTGCAGCCTTTCCTGGTCAATATATAAAGAAAACTCTGACATCATTCTGGCTAAGCTTTTGAAAGTGAACACCCATAAAGCATCCTATAGATCAATTGAAACAAGGATGGCCAAAAAAAATTAGATTATTTTTTAAAAGTAATCAAACTGTCAGGAATTCAGACTTTTCAATGGGTCTTTTTATGGTACAGCTTATTTGAGAAAGTTTTCAGATGTTTACATTTTAAATGATGGAAGCAAAATGAAGCTGATTATAATTTTAGCCTTACTGGTTTCTTCAACTTGTTTAGCCAACGATACAACCCGATATTTATATAATCCGTATGCCCATGTGGAGAAAGATTTACCCAAATTGCTTGTTGAAGCAAAAAGCAAAAAAAAGCACGTGTTGCTGCAGGTGGGTAACAATTCTTGTGTGATGTGTTACAGGTTTAACAGTTTTGTCGAAATCGCTCCGTCCACTTCCTGTAGTAAA
>CBKWHA010000051.1:0-26259 GCA_966674115.1 uncultured Chitinophagaceae bacterium | reverse complement strand
AGAGAATGTGATGGTATTTGGTGGTGCTTCCAATGGCTTTCTTATCAAAAGAGCCATAGAACACATAAAAGAGTGCAATTATAGTGTTGTTGCGTTTATTGAAACCAATCGCAGGTTTTATAATCGTTCCATCGATAACGTGAAGATCTACTCCTTTCATAAGATTAAAAAAGTATCAAAGGATTGGGATGTAAAGACTGTTTTTCTTGCTTCAGACAATATTGAGCTAGGCTTTAAAAATGAGTTGGTTGAGTACTTTTTATCCAGGAACATCAAGTTGAAGGTCCTACCATCTGTAGAAAACTGGGTAGAAGGAAAATTGCAGACCCAGCAAATTGAGAATGTAAATATTGAAGATCTTTTGAACCGGCCACTTATTGAATTGGGCAAGAAGCATGTGGCTGAATACCTGGAAACCAAGAGAATTTTAATAACAGGAGCAGCCGGTTCCATCGGGAGTGAGATTGCAAGACAAGTGGTCAGGATGAACCCGTCGATGGTGATTTTATGCGACAATAGCGAAACGCCTCTTTACGAAATAGAATATGAACTGAAAAAGAAATATGGTGAAAAAGACTCTATGAAAGTAGTCATTGGGGACGTCACGGAGATAGATGCCATGCGGCACCTGTTCAGGAAGTACCGACCAGAAGTGGTATTCCATGCGGCAGCGTACAAACACGTGCCCATGATGGAAAACAACCCTTCCGAAGCAGTAAAAAATAATATACTGGGTACCAAAATGGTGGCAGACCTTTCCCTGCAGTTTCAGGTTGAACGTTTTGTGCTCATTTCTACTGACAAAGCCATTAACCCGACAAATGTAATGGGCGCGTCCAAGCGAATCGCTGAGATGTATATAAAAGGATTGCAACACAATTTCAAAGAACTGTTCATGAATACCACAGGGAAGTACGTATCAGTTCATCCTAATGATAGTGAAGAAGGACAACATACCAGGTTTATTACCACACGTTTTGGAAATGTATTAGGTTCCAATGGATCTGTTATCCCAAGGTTCAAGGAACAAATTCAAAGAGGTGGTCCTGTCACAGTTACGGATCCTAATATCATCCGTTATTTTATGACCATACCCGAAGCCAGTTCTTTAGTGTTAGAAGCGTGTACCATGGGCAATGGCGGCGAGATTTTCCTGTTTGATATGGGGGAACCAGTCCGGATTGCTGATCTGGCTCATAAGATGATCAAGCTTTCAGGCTTTGTGCCTGGAAAGGACATAAAGATTGAATACACTGGATTGAGGCCCGGAGAAAAGTTATTTGAAGAACTACTTTATAAAGAAGAGGAAGTAATACCTACCTACAACAAGAAAATCATGATATCTAAAACTTCTGAAGGTGATTTTCAATTCATTGGAAGTAATGTAGAGCTCCTGATTAAACTGGCACAGCAGAATAGGAATTACGAGGTGGTAAAGCAAATGAAGTTTATAGTGCCGGAATATAAGAGTAACAATTCTATTTACGAGGAGTTGGACAGGGTAAAACGCGTAAGTTAAGAATCATTGTTGTAGTTTGTGTTTACCACCATATACTGTCTTATTTAACTCGGAACCTTTTTACTATTTAGAGTTTGTATTTTCCTACTATGAGAGCAACACTTAAGTTCATAATTACTTTTTTTCTATTTGCCTGTAGTTTCTGTTCTATTTCACAGACGATTCCTGTAGGAACACCTTTGCTGGAAGAGACATGGAGAAGGTTACAGATGAATGGAGTTCTAGACAGCAATGCATCACTCACAATAAGGCCTATAAACTATACGGCTATAGCTGTAACCGATTCCGGCAATCATATATTAAACATTCTAACAACCAGGAACAATTCTCATTCTTTTTCTTTTGCAAAAGGAGCAGGTAAAGGACTTCTCCTTCCTGTTACAATCAAACAACAGTATAACTCCCACCACCCTTATGGATGGAATGATGGCTCCATGATACAGGCAAGGGGTTACCAAAGCCGATTGTCCTTTGGGTTGTATTCCACAATTGGTCCTTTAAGTATTCAATTTCAGCCAGAGTTAGTTTATTCCCAAAACAGGGGCTTTTCAACATTTCCCTCAACACATAGTGATAGTATTTGGAGAAGCTATTATTATAACGTTCTGAATTACATTGACAATCCTGAAAAATACGGGAAAGGATCATATGCAAAACTTTTTCCTGGCCAGTCAAGTGTGCGGTTCAACTATAAAAAACTCTCACTAGGTGTATCTACTGAAAATCTATGGTGGGGACCAGGCATTAGGAACTCCCTAATCATGAGCAATAATGCCCCAGGGTTTCAGCATATAACATTCAACACTCTTTCACCGGTATCCTCCCCTATAGGCTCATTTGAATGGCAGGTAGTATCAGGTATTTTAAAAAACTCAGGTATCCTGCCGGATGATACAACACGTAGCTTTGAAGGGCAACGTTTGTATCGTGCAAAATTTGATGATAATAGGTATTTAAATGGGATGATCATAACTTGGCAGCCTAAGTGGACAAAAGGGTTGTTCTTAGGCATGAGTAGGGCTTTTGTTCAATATGAGTCTGACCTTGGTAATTCCTTTAGCAGGTACTTACCTATTGTTAGCAAACTTTTTAAAGGCGGTAATGTGGCAAAGGAAGATAGTATCAGAAAAGATCAATTGCTGTCTCTATTTTTCAGGCTCATTCTTCCAAAGGAGAAAGCTGAATTGTATGCAGAATATGGCAGGGAGGATCATGCAGGAAATTTAAGAGATCTCAGTTTAGAACCTGAACATACTAGAGCTTATATAATAGGTTTCAGAAAGATTTTCGAAACTAAAAAAGGTAAGGATGTTGAATTATTTACTGAAATTTCCAACTTGCAAATCCCTGCTATAGTAAACGTCAGACCACAAGGTAGTTGGTATATGCATACCGATATCAGGCAAGGATACACAAACCTGGGACAGGTAATTGGGGCAGGTATTGGCCCCGGAAGCAACAGCCAAAGCATTGGACTCAATTGGATCAAAGAAATAAACAAGTTTGGCGTGATACTGGAAAGGGTGGCGTGGAATAATGACTTTTATTTCGATGCCTTTTCTCCAACAAGAAACTTCAATACCCACTGGGTAGACCTATCCATTAACTTAAACAAAAGCTGGCGACGTAAAGATTTTATTTACAACGCCAATCTTTCACTAATTAGATCTCTTAATTATCAATGGGTAACCAAGGAAGATGTCAGCAACCTTCATGCTGGATTTTCTGTTTCTTACTTGTTTTGACGAAAATCCATATTAACTCACTTACACTCTTGTCCTGATCTTTTCAATCGCCGCCTTCGTAGCGTCACCCACAGCCAGCCTCCCACTAATCTCCGCCCTTTGGTAAAGCAGCGTATCCCATTGGTCTGTTCCTTTCCAGAAAACCCTCTTTAATTCAGCCATTGCCTTCGGACTGGTGTGTGCCAGCTGGTTAGCCAGGCGGGATACAGATTCATCCATACCATCCACTGTATCATGCAATTCGGCATACAGGCCTTTCCTCCTTGCCCAGTCGGCACTGCGCCACATGGTAGCATCAATGGCTAATTGGCTATATGCGGATAGACCTATTTTACGCTCGACCGCAGGGCCTATAACAAAGGGACCGATGCCAAGAGAAAGTTCACTCAAACGGACCTCTGCTGTATCGAGGGCAATGGCATAATCTACAGCTGCCGCTATACCTACTCCGCCGCCAACGCATTTTCCGCTGATGCGGCCAATCACCAGTTGGGGAATGACGCGTAAGGCATTAATGACATCGGCAAAGCCCCTGAAAAATTCAAATCCATCACTTTCATTTTTTATTGCAGTAAGTTCCCCAAAGGAAGCGCCGGCGCAGAAAGCCTTTTCGCCACCAGAGCGCAGCACTATTACCCTGGTGACTTCATCGCTACCCGCCGCGTGTATTTCACTGGCCAGGTCTGAAAGCAGCCTGCGGGGTAGGGAGTTGCTTTGTGGATGAAAAAACTCGATGGTGGTGATACCTTTATGTGTTTCGGATGTTACATAGCCGTTGTGAAAATCTTGTATCATAATTTATGATATAAAAGTTTAAATCTGCTTTTTTGAATCTCTGCAAACTTCATTCCTTACCCCGACAATTTTAGGAAACGCCCAACTCCTTCCTTGCCACCATCGTCAAAATAGTTGCAATCGCCACATGCTCTCCGGTTTCATCTGTTACTTCTACCAGCCATTTGACAATACCCTTTGGAATATCTGCCTCATCTTTTGGATCTTGGGGCAATTTTTCTTTCACGGTCAGGCGTACGCCAATGGTAGAACCAGCATATACTGGTTTCATAAACCGGCATTCTTCCAGGCCATAATTCAGCAGCACCGGACCTTTGCGGGCATCCACAAATAGTCCTGCAGCAGCGCTCAAAATAAAATAACCATGGGCAACAGGTTTTTCAAAAGGTGTGCCCTGCAAGGAAGTATGGTCGGTATGGGCATAGAAGTGATCCCAGCTTACATTGGCAAAGTTGACAATGTCTGCTTCGGTTACTGTTCTTTTATGGGTAAGAATAGAATCACCAACTTTCAGTTCTTCAAAATATTTCCTGAAAGGGTGTTTATCTTCTTCTGTTGTTTTTGCATTGGGCTGATAGCTTTGTGTAATTGCTGTAATTGATGTTGGTGAGCCTTGGATAGCTACCCGCTGCATGTAATGCTTCACGCCTCGAATGCCGCCCATTTCTTCACCCCCTCCTGCCCTTCCGGGCCCTCCATGAACCAACATGGGCAAGGGTGACCCATGCCCGGTGCTTTCTTTTGCACAATCCTGGTTCAATATTAATATCCGGCCATGATGGGTGGCTGCACCTACTACAAAATCTGTTGCCAGTTTATCATTGGCCGTAACCATTGTGCAGCAAAGCGAGCCCTTTCCTTTTTTGGCGAGCAGAATGGCTTCGTCGAGATTTGAATAGGGCATAATGGTGCTCACCGGCCCGAAACATTCCACCTCGTGCACGCTTTCTGTACGCAAAGGAGTTTCGTTTAGTAAAAGAATGGGAGAAAGAAAGGCTCCTTTTTGCGGGTCTGCATCAATTACTTCCACACTGTCCAAAGACCCATACACTATTTGTGAGGCGGCCAGCAGCTTTTGAATATGCTCCTTTACTTCATCCCGCTGTCCCTTACCAGCCAAGGCACCCATGCGAACTTTATCATTAAGGGGATTGCCAACTGTTGTTTGTGCCAGCGATTTTCCTATGGCAGCAGTGGCTTCTTCCAGCAAATGTTCCGGCACAAAAATGCGGCGTATGGCCGTGCACTTCTGTCCGGCCTTTACAGTCATTTCCTTTCTGATTTCTTTAATGAAAATATCCCACTCGGGTTGATCAGGCGTTACATCCGCTCCCAGCACTATACAGTTCAGAGAATCGGCCTCCATATTAAAGGGCACGCTTTCCTCCAGAATCCGTTTATGGGCTTTCAGCATCAGCCCGGTTGATTTAGAGCCGGTAAATGTGATCACATCCTGCCCAGTTACATGGTCCAGCAGATCGCCTGCGCTGCCGCACACAAGTTGTAAGGCTCCTTCCGGTAAAATACCCGAAGCAATGATTTCTTTGACAACTGTTTCCGTAAGATAAGAAGTAATGGTGGCAGGCTTCACTACGGCAGGCACACCAGCCAGCCAGTTCACGGCACATTTTTCCAGCATGCCCCAGACAGGGAAGTTGTATGCGTTGATGTGAACGGCTACGCCCACTTTGGGAACCAATATATGATGGCCCATAAAAGTACCGCCTTTGCTTAGTCCAACGGGCTCACCGTCTGTGCAATAAGGAAGATCTGGAAATTTACGGCGCAGCGAAGCATTGCTGAACAGGTTGCCAATACCCCCTTCAATATCGATCCAGCTATCGGCCTTTGTTGCTCCTGTATGATAGCTTACCTGGTAAAATTTTTCCTTGTGTGCCATCAAATGCAGGGCAAGGGCTTTCAGCATTCTACCCCGTTCGTGAAAACTGAGTTTACGTAAAGCGGGGTTGCCTACTGTGCGGCCATATTCTAAAACAGATGCAAAGTCAATTCCTTTGGTACTGGCAGTGGCGATAGGTTCGCCTGTAACTGCATCGTACAGCACCTGCCCCTCTCCTTCTCCTGTGATCCATTGACCCGTAATATAATTCTGGAGTTTGCCCCCTGTCCCCCTAAAGGGGGAACTTAGGCTGAACTGTCTTTGATTCATCTTAACTGATTTTAGAAAGAAATACGATTAAAAGTTAATCATTCTTCTCTACAAAGACTATTTCTAAAAAGTTTCCCATTTGGTGGATTGGGAGTAATCATCTTTTGAGGCGGGGGAGGTATTCACTAAGGGTTTAGGATGAAATTGACGCCGAATTGCTTCAGGTGATGCAGGGTATGTTTAAATAAGTATTGCACATTCATGTCAAAATTCAGGTCGCCGAATATTGGATTGAGCGTAGAGAGGTTTTCATTGGCTTCAAAAATGGCAAAGAAGTGGTCAATCTCTTTTTGCAATTCATTGAGGGCTTCTTCTATACTTGGAAATACTACAGGAACCGGGTCCTTTGGCAGAAGAGGATTAAGGGTATTTTCCCGGAAGGTTCTGTCACTCATTAAGAAATCCTGCATCCTGGGCAGTTTATCCGGTGGTGTCACGATGTGCTGGAAAGCAGAACGACCCGATGCAATACGAACAGAATCAATCAGATGTTCGATCATTTGATGCAGCGTCATTTTACCCCACTGCGGATGTGTATCAAAAGGAATCTTGCTTAAAAGCGGAACAAGCTTATTCTTGAGGAAGTCAATTTTTTCGTTTTTATCGTTGATCATATGGATGATGAGTGATGAGTAATGAGTAATGAGTAACCTCTTCTAAGTTCGGAGTTCCTGATGAAACAGCCTAAAAGGAGTTTCAAAGGGGTGTGTCTTTTCACTGATCACTCATCACTCATTATTCTTTACTGATCACTCATTATTCATCACTCATCATTCATTCTACGCTTCCTGCTGCGCTGCCATTTCAGCTTCTATGCTTTGGCTGATGGCCTGGAAAATATCGTCAATAGAGCCTTCGCCCTTAATGCTTTCAAATCTGTCCAGCTTTTTATAATGTTCAGCTACAGGTTCGGTTTCACTCTTATAAACAGCAAAACGTTTGCGAATTACAGCTTCATCGGTATCGTCACTTCTGCCTGATGTCTCTCCACGTTTCAACAAGCGCTTTACCAGCTCTTCTTCTGTAACTTCCAAAGCAATCACCTTACTGATGCTTGTTTTACGAAGCGCCAGCAATTTATCAAGAGCTACAGCCTGTGCTACTGTGCGGGGGAAACCATCAAACAAAAAACCCTTGGCATCCGCATTCTGTTGCAGACAGGTATCAATCATTCCTATCACTACTTCATCGGGAACCAGCTGACCCTTGTCAATAAAACTCTTTGCTTCTAAGCCCAAAGGAGTTTTAGTGGCAATTTCATGGCGCAGCAAATTGCCGGTGGAAAGATGAACGAGACCGAACTTTTCAACAATCTTCTCAGACTGTGTGCCCTTTCCACTTCCCGGAGGGCCAAATAATATTAAATTAAACATAATGTTAAACTGAACAGCAAATATAAGAAAGTCCGAAAGACCAGAACCAGTAAGCATTAAAGAAACAGGACACACAAGTAGTTAAATTCTTAACAATCTGACTAAGACTCGTTTACGTAATTTTGAAAAAGCCATTTTATGAAACGGTCTGTTCTTTTCCTGGCGCTGGCATTCCTGTTGCAGGCATGCAGTTATTCACAAAATTCAAAACCACAAAAAATGGAATCTTCCAATAAAAACAATCCTGTTTATTCTACTACAGATTCTTCACCGGTAAACCTTTCCAATGATGAATGGAAGAAGATTTTGCCGGAAGATGTTTACAACATTGCCCGCATGAAAGGTACCGAGAGACCCTGGACCAGTAAGTTTGAAGGCTTTAAAGAAAAAGGAACCTATTACTGTGCCGCCTGTGGAAATCCCTTATTTATCAGCGACACAAAGTTTGAAAGTGGCTGCGGGTGGCCATCATTTTATCAGCCCATAAGCAAAAGCAGCATCATTTATGCGCCTGATCACTCACATGGCATGAACCGCACCGAGGTTATGTGTGGCCGTTGTAAGGCGCACCTGGGTCATGTGTTTAATGATGGTCCGCCACCTACAGGTTTACGTTATTGTATCAACGGTGTTATACTTGATTTTAAGAAGGCTAAGGAAGCGGAAGAAAAATATAACCAGTAAAAATTGATTTAAACCAAATTCTCCGATGCCAGCAGTACCTGCCAGGCTTCGTAAATTTTGCCTTCATTCAGTAGCCTGGCAGCATAGCTGTGCACTTCTTTTTCCATTTCTGCAGGATCTACTGAATAATATTGAATGATATTTTTTAACTGCTCATCGTCAAATGAAGGCGCCACAACAGGCAGTTCGTTTACATTAGCCAGTTGACCAAGGTGGTTGCCGGTAAGTATTTTACTGAATCGTATGCTTTCAGGCAAAGCATCTACGCCTATGCCTAATTGTGTATTTGGTTTCGCCACTTTGAAAAGGTTTTCTGCTGAAACTCTGCAATACCAATCGCCTCCTAAACGGGCAACGTGCTCCAGCTTTTTTTGATCAAATTTTTTTTCAGCATCTAATAGATCGTCATCCAGGTGCATGCAGAGCACTTCACAGATGACTAAATTACCGGCCCCGCCTTCTTCACCCAATGGTTTTACCTCCAATACTTTGCATTCCAGTTTGACCTTGCTTTCCTTAACCATGGGTGGCTTTACAATAGTAGCGGGCTGTTTGGTGAATCCTGCCTTTTCAAATTCATCTACATCTTTTGGGTATTCGCAACTGGCTAAGGAGGTTTGCTGCACCATATTATAGGTTACAATATTGACCACTACTTCGGGTACTTCCAATACATTTTGAAGCGTATGCTTGGTTGTATTGTCGCGTACTCTTCTGGAGGGTGAAAAGATTACAATAGGTGGCTGAGATGAAAACATGTTGAAAAAACTAAACGGGCTCAGGTTCACGGCACCATTCTTATCTACAGTAGATGCAAAGCAAATAGGACGTGGCGCCACAACATGCTGCAGGTAATATTGCTTTTCAGCGGGTTTAAGATCTTTTAGGTTAAAAAACATACAACACAAGTACAAAGTTAGAAATACGAGGTACGAAGTAAAACTCTGAAAGGCTTCACAACATTTACGTCCTGGGAAACATAAACTTTTTAATTATTTTCTCTTGTTTAAAATACTCCAATCCGTTTCCTCCGCAACTACTGTGTTTTTCAAAATACCAATTCCCTCGATCTCCATTTCAACAACATCTCCGGCTTTCAGCCATTGGTCTTCATAAGATGGGTCGTTCAGCTTGGCGGTGCCATTCAGTTCTAAAAAGCAACCAGTGCCTACAGTACCGCTACCAATGATATCCCCTGGAAAAAGGTCTACGCCATAGGAGGCCCGCTCGATGATCTCAGCGAAAGTCCAGTCCATTTCTCCCAGGTTACCTTCGCTTACCTGAACCCCATTCACTTTACAAGTCATTTTCAAATTCCAATTAGTGCCCGTATGCCCTTCCTTTGGTTCTATTTCAAATCTTTGTAGTTCATCCAGCGTAACCAGGCAAGGACCGATGGAAGTAGCAAAATCCTTTCCTTTGGCGGGTCCTAAGTTGAGCAACATCTCTTCCATTTGCAAATCCCTTGCACTCCAGTCGTTCATGATCATCAATCCACCAATATATTCACCTGCCTCTTCTGCTTTTATATTGCGGCCGTGCTTGCAGATAACAATGGCCGCCTCTAATTCAAAGTCAAGCTTTTCTAAATGGTCGGGCATGCAGTTGATCACACCTGGCCCGGTAATAGAATGATGATTCGTAAAATAAAATATAGGAAACTGGTCATACTGGGGTATCATCTCAACTCTACGGTTCCTCCTTGCTGCAGTGACGTGCTGCCGGAAGGCATAACCATCACGACAGGAAGAAGGAAAAGGCACCGGCGCTAGCAACTGCACAGATTGTAGCGGTATACCTTTATCCCGGCTGATCCTGCCACTTTTAATGAACTCAACACCAGCTTGTGCTACAGGAATAAAATCTTCCCAATAGTTTAAAAATAAACCCATACTGGTAGGCAAATCGGGATGCAACTGCTCCATCCCAAAGATGGTGTCGTCAACTAATACGCCTAAATAATCGTGTTCATCTCTTACAAAAGAAACCAGTTTCATATTGCTTTGTTTAATGTAAACGACCAAGTTAGTGATTTAAGAGTTCAGAGTTAAAAGTTATGAGTGATGAGTGATGAGTTCACGAGGTGCTACATGCGTAAAAACAAAGTGATTTCCTCATCAACGTTTCATGTATTTTTGCTTAGGCTAACTTTTGAGACTATGAAGTTTGAAAAAATTCACAACAAAGGCCAGGCTAAACTCTTTAAAAGCCCTTACCTTGAAATGCTCACCAAGGCGCATCCTCTAGTGATCTGGGGTATGTACCTCCCTGTAGTAATCGGCTTTCCTTATCTTGCTTCTTCCCGGTTCGACCTAGGCACTGGCAGAATAGCATTGCTTTTCCTTTCAGGCATGTTCTTCTGGACTTTTTTTGAATACATCATGCACCGCTGGGTCTTTCATATGATTGCAGAAAGTGAAAGAGCCAAGAAGTTCGTTTATATCATGCATGGCAATCACCACCATTATCCACGCGACCGTGAACGTCTTTTCATGCCGCCAGTACCTAGTATTATCTTAGCTTCTGCCATTTTTGGCCTTATGTATCTGCCCATGGGCACGAATGCTTTTCCATTTTTCCCGGGCTTTTTATTTGGCTATTTATTATATGGTTCCATGCACTATGCCATTCATGCCTGGAACCCGCCATTTAAATGGATGAAACCTCTTTGGCGTAATCACCACCTGCACCATTATAAAGACGAACACAAAGGATTTGGTGTAAGCTCTACCATCTGGGATCATATTTTCGGAACTATGTTTGATCTGAAAAAGGAAAAAGAAGATAAGGATAAGGTGAAAGAGCTGATGTACTAACTTCGCACTTCTAACCTCGTACCTTGCACTTACTTTTTATGGGTCAAAAAAAGCTGATACGTTTTGCTGAGCTAGAGACTTTTTCTAATGTTTTACAATATCCTGAAGATATGGCCGGCAAGTGGAACCTATTCTTCAGGAATAACCACGCCATTGTGCTGGAACTTGCATGCGGCAAGGGAGAGTATGCACTAGGCCTGGCACAGATGCATCCAGAAAAGAACCACATTGGCATCGATCTGAAAGGCAACAGGCTTTGGGTTGGCGCTAAAAAGGCCATGCACAACGGACTGCAAAATGTTGCCTTCTTGCGGATACAGATTGACGGCATTAATGAATATTTTAGTAGAGATGAAGTGGATGAGATATGGATCACTTTTCCTGACCCGCAACTGCGTATCTCAAAATCAAAAAAGCGGCTGACGCACCCAAAATTCCTGCGGATGTACCAGCGCATCCTGAAACAAGATGGAAAAATCCACCTGAAAACAGATAGTCCTGATCTTTATTGGTTCACTAAAAAGGTGATCAACCTGTACAACTGCACAGTGCATGAAGATTCAGAAAATGTTTATGCACAGGATTATATCAAGCCAGAACTGCAGATCAAAACATACTACGAATCGCTGGACATTGCACAAAGCAACCGGGTACATTATTTGTGTTTTTCGTTGCCTGAAGAACTCCCGGGAAAAGATGTAGATGTATTGCTCCACGAAGAACTAAAAAGTGAGGCTGCTAATGGAAGAATGGTTTCCGGTGACAAATGATCCCAATGAAGAGCAGGATTACTATTTCAACGAAAGCGGATTTATTGTGTTTACAGAAGCCTATCACAGAAAACGGGGCTATTGCTGCGGATGCGGGTGCAAGCATTGCCCGTTTGCCTATGAAGCAGTGAAAGAACCAAGGAGGTCTGAGCTTTTAAAGGCCAGAAGAGAGAAATGACAAATAACGGAATGTTCGTCATTAACAATACGTTTCATGTCTACAAAAAAATCAACTGAAAAGATCAATCGTGTTAAACCTTCGGGCTTAAAGGATGATTCTTTTTTTGACCTGGTGTTCGAAATAGTAAGACAGGTACCAAGGGGCAGAGTGACTTCTTATGGCGCTATTGCAGCAGCCATTGGCACAAAATCATCAGCGCGGATGGTTGGCTGGGCAATGAACAGTTCTCATCATGTTCATCCGCCAGTACCTGCACACCGGGTTGTTAACCGGAATGGACTACTTTCGGGTAAAATGCACTTCGACTATCCAGAGCAAATGCAGGAGTTATTAGAAAAAGAAGGCGTAAAAGTTATTGACGACCAGGTGCAGAACTTTGAAAGATTGTTCTGGGACCCGGTAAAAGAATTAGGCCTGTAAAACTGATACCAATTTAAAATGAACAGTACGTTATTCAGAGCGTCAATGGTGAATGGTGAAAATGGTATTATTCTTCGAGAAAAGGAAGATAGGACCGAATAAAGGCCCCGTAACTCATAACCCATAACTCGTAACCTCAAAGAAATACTTCCAAAATTTAGAGATCATTATTGCTTATACAACTTAAACACCTGTTCTTTCCCTTCATTTTTAACTTTCAGCATATAAACTCCTTTGGCAAATGAACCAGCAGATATATCTACCAATAACTTTTCTGCATAACCTTTGCCACGGAGCTGGTAAGTTTTTATCAACCGGCCAATTGCATCTGTCAGTTGCACGGTTGCCGCTGCTGAACGTTCCATCTGGTAAATAAAATAGAACTTACCATCTTGCGATGGATTAGGATATACAATCCAGTCTTTAGTTTCGGGGAATGCCAGCGACCGTATGTTCGAATACGTAAATGCTCCATCAATATCAACAATTTTCAAGCGGTAAAATCGTGCGCCTGACTTCGGAAACTCTTTGTCCGTAAAAGTATACTGCTCCTGCTGCGAGGTAATACCCCGGCTCGGAACCCGGCCGATGCTTTCAAAATTGTTTTGCTGCAGATTACTGGTTCCACGTGCCACTTCAACTTCATAATGGTCTATCTCCGATTCGCTTCCAACCGTCCAGGATACAAGGACATCGCTCCTGCCCTCTTTCCGTACGGTAAGATCCATCAATTTTACAGGTAAGGTCTGGTTGCCTCCCACGCCTCCATTACTGAACCAAAACTCAGAAAATCCCTTTACTTTCCATTCCGCATAATATCCTTTATCATAAGGCACTTTAGCAACCATGCCTGTCGGATAGAATGACCAAAACCCTTTCTTGTTATCATCAATGGTACCATTTTCATAGACAGTACTGTCATCATATGCTGAAATGCCAAGTTCATAGGCGCTTGAAGGCTTCGAACAATTGCAGTCTGTGGCATTGATCAATGCTTCTGCTTCCCTGTCCAAAAAATATAAACGAAGTGTTACGGAATCATTTATGTCGATCTTGGATGGCTTGACAGTAAAACTCCTGTCCAGGTAGTATTGGTTATTAAAATGCCGGACACCATTCTTATTGATAAAAACATTGACATCTGTAGTTCCCAACTGCTGGCCATTCGATTGAATGGAAGCAACAAGCTTATTTCCGCTTTTAAAATCAACCCATCCGTTCTCTCCGCTGACCATTTGCTTAATGGGTAAAGAAAGGGTTTCCCCATCATATATACTATCTGTTTTGTCATATATATGAATATCGTCTATAGCAATACCTTCCTTATTTACCGCAGCATCGGAAGTGAATACAAACCGGATGCGAAAGTCATTCAGACCGGCTGGCAGGGGTGTGGTAGCCACATGCCACCGGGTATAGTTTTCAGTGTTCCAGTAAAAACCATTCCCATACCAATTGAAGGCATCTCTATTCATCAACCGGTTCCAGTTCTTCCCATCTTTTGAATATTCCACCCAGGCTGCATCGCAAAATGTAGTACCACAGTTTTCTATGTCAAGAGCAAGGCTGAAACTCAATGTTGGGTGCTGAATGCCACTAATATTGAAACAGGGAGAATAGAGATAGGAAAACTCTCCATTGTTGTAAGTACCATTAAGGCCGGTTTTCCAGGCCAGTGAGCCACTGGCCGCACTACTGATCCTGGGGGCTACAGGCTTTCCGAAAGCCCATGAGCTATTAACACCTTCTGCATACCAGCCACCTTTTCCTTGTTCAAAGTTTTCGAGATAGGGAAATGAAGAGATGAGCGGCAGATATTGTATGGTGATCGTGGTAGTATCATTCAACCGGTAATTATCTGTTGACATATCTGCAATCACTTTTATTGTATAAGTACCAGCCCCTGGCAACTTCAGATCGTTGATAAAGGTGTATGCAAGTGTCGTATTCCCGGGCAGGGAAGGAATAGTTTCAGTGAGCCAATTGCCATCATTGACAGTATATCTCACAGGTATGTTGGCAATTGTATTTGCCATGCAGTTGCGCAACGTAACTTTTAAAGGTAATGAGGTACTTAAGCCACATTGAATGGTTGCCGGCGTATCGATACTAACCAACATGATATCATCTACGGCCTTATAAATACTGATATCATCAAAGGAATAGCCATCATTACCCATTTCATTGATAGTGGCACTTTGTCCTTGCTGGCCCCATTTAATTTGAAAAGAAGAAGAAACGTTCTGCCCGTATTTCAGGAGAGAGTCGCTAAACTCAATATTATTTGCCACGCCAAATTTATCATTGAATGTGGCGGCAACCTTGTTCAAATCATATACTTCAATCCAACGCGATGTATCGCTCTGCCGTACCCATACTTTATTATTTATAAACTGGTTTTGCGCATGATTGAATACACGGAAATCGAGCCTGAGTTCATCGCTTTTCACATCATAACCTGACAGGTTGAAAGTTCCTACCAGTGAATTGATATTTGAGGAAGAGACCATGCGATAAGCATCCAGGTTTAATGCTTTTGTACCAGATAAAGCAAAACCAGAATTAAAAAAGGTACGCAGTCGACCATAAGGTGTAGATGTGATCAGGTCATACCTGTCCAATCCTTTTAAACCCATTGTTTTTGAAATATACGTTTCAGGTAAGGCCGCTTCCAGATCATCAATAAAAGGAACCGTAAGATCAATAGGCTGGTTATCCAGGTGCTTAATTTCTTTTCTTAGTGTGTCATTGTTTGGATTACTATCATTACTGGCACGAACTACTGCCAGTACCTGGTATGTGCCCAGAACAGCAAGATTAGCTGTTGCAGAAAAAGTATAGTTATAAACTTTCCCTGCTCCAATGCTATCTGCAACGTTCTCTACAGTCCATGTATTTCCTCCATCGACTGAATATTGTACAGAGAAACCATGCACGGTGACATTATCCCGGTTCTTGATCTCCACTTTTACCGGTGTAGCACCGCTTAATGCAGTTGCAGTGAACCTTCTTCCGGAAACCGGGCTGACAATGGCCTGCAGTGCAAGATCATTGTCGGAAATGGAGCCCGCACAAGTTCCATTATCAGGCTTCCGTGAAATAGCCAGAGCCCTCCTGCCAGCCTTTCCATTGATCCTGGCTCTTACACTTACCCAATAGGTGCTGTCTTTAGACAAGTTATTGAAGGTATAATTTGTTGCAGACGTATGTGCCACAGGCACCATTTCATCGCCTTTGAGCAGCATCACTTCATAATCCGTTGCCAGAGCAACAGCGGACCAATTGATACTGAAATATCCTTCACACTGTACCGCAGACAAAGAAACCACGGGTACGCCAATAATGCTGAAAGCTCTTGAATTGCTACTTTGACCAGATTGTTCTTTGGTCACTTTTATCAAAGCCTTGTCGGTCACAGAAGCAGGAACCTTCCACGAATAAAAGCGGCTGTTTTTACTAAGTCCGGCTACCAGGTTCGTCCAGGATGTCCCGTTATCAATCGAATAAGCTAAAGAAAAGGTACTGCTGGTATCACCATAAGATTCCCAATTGATCCTTGTATTTTCACCAGGCACTAACCCTTCCCCTCCTGCCGGGTAAGTAAGAACAATCGAATTGGGGATGACATCATAGACCACAAAAAACTCCTGTGACGGATTCTGGGCAATTTCCGTACCTGTAATCCGGATGGTATAGGTACCTGGCTCCGGATCATCTAAGGAGACCTGTTCAATGTTATTCATATGGTCAGGACCGGTAGAGGCAATTGCCGTAATACGGCTTGATGAAGTGTCCAATATCTTTGGAAATAAGGTTTGCATGCCAGGAGTAATCACTTGCAGATCCAGGTCATTCACTAAAGTTTTTAAACTCAGTGGTGAGGCTGCAGGATCATGCCAGTAAAGCATCACCTTTAAATGGGCTGTATTGGCCGGGACAGAAATAGTAAACTGCTTTTCGACCCTATTGCTCACACTATCGTTCAAGAACCGTTTTTGTTCTAACATATCTATGCTACGCAACAAGTTCATAGAGCCAAAACCATAACTAAAATCAGGGCCCCTGTTCCCTCTATCGAAAGCACCGTTGCAAAGGAGTGCTTTCATCAAACCGCTTTTGGGATCGGTATTGTTATATAGCTGCCGGTAACGCTGATACAAAAGTGCCAAACCTCCCGTAACGGCTGGAGCAGACATGCTGGTCCCGATGAAAGAAGCGTAGGTATTATTGGGGATGGTAGAAACCACTGATGTGCCGAGGGCTGTGATCTCAGGCTTAATCCGGCCATCTTTAACAGGACCTTTACTGGAGCCGGAGAAAATATTTTCATTTGCGTCTATATTACCTACGGAGATAACATTCTTGGCCGACTGAAAACCACCTAACACTGTTCTAAAACCTGATGGAAAGGGTGCACAAGTAAGGGTTCCACTATTGCCTGCGGCAAATACATGTTGCAGACCTGGATGGCTGAAAGCCTGTTGATCTAATATGCGGGCGTTCAAGTCGTAAGTACCTGTATAGGTACACCCGATATTGTTGCCATATGAGTTATTGGTTGCTACCATACCAAACTGTTGCACATATGTTGGTGCATGTGCGATAATACTGGAGAATGTCTGGCTGATGATCTTTGCTTTCGAAGCATATCCCCGGTTTGCTTCATTAAGGATGCCAGCACCGCCTGCAATACCGGTTACGTGTGTACCATGAGCTTCATTCTTGGCTATAGCATGGTCAATAATGCGCCCGGAAAGGTCTATATGTGAAAGTACATTTGCATTATCACCAATGCCTATTACTACTCCTTCACCATTTAATCCTCTTCCATTATTTTCTACAGAATTATTCAGAACATTAGCCCGTGAAAGTGTGCGGTTTGTAAAGTCCAATGGTTCATCTTTAGGGATGGGCTGTATATATTCTATAAATGGCTGTTCAGCCAGCTCATTGATTCGCGCCAACGATACTTTCAATGCAAGAATCCGGTAAGGTGCGAGCTCTGCTGAAGTCACTTCGAATTTCATTGCTTTTAACTGGTTGATCACTTCGAAAGTTGAAAACGCTTTGGGGAAGCTTATCCAGACTTCTTTGTAATCTTTAGCACCAGGTTGCAGGCTTTCCTCGGCCAATGTCGCATATATCTTACTGTTAGGTGGCAGCGTCAGGATGGCTCTTGCCTTTACTTTTTTCAGTACTGCCAACTCTAGCTTTCCTTTTATAATAACAGTATAGGTGTTGTGTGGAATATAGTCAAGCAATGTAATACCCTGCTCTACCAATAGTTTCTTTGCTTCTTCTGCAGGTAGTGATTCAAATTGTATCAGTGCAAAAAAAGCATTGTTGAAGCGGATTGCTTTCTGGTTCAATTTTTCTACTGAGGTGGCTGTAATATTAGGTTCAGCAGCAAGATTTCCTGCTTTTAATTGTATGGAATAGTTTGGCTTTTGAGCAGAAACTATATAATAGCTAATTAGGAAAAGGGCAATTAATAAAAATGGCTTCATACTTAGCCTTTAAAGCAAATTAAAAAAAACCAAAAAAGCAAGTATAGATATATAAATTATTATGCCCTGACCACCTTTTTACCCACTGCGTCCTGGTGCATACGCTTCAGGAATTCATATAACTCCTGCATTGTTTTCACTGGTTCTGCTATCAGCATAAACAGCTTGCCTACCTGCTTTAGTCTTGCTTTGTTCGTACCGGTTTGTATGTAATTCAGTACAGCATGGAAGGTTTCAGATTCAAAGAAGGGCGAATCCGGCCTGTTGATGAAATAACAACGGAGCGTATCATCTTTCAGTGACATTTTTTCAAATCCGAGGTCAATGGCTAGCTTACGGCATTGAACAGTTACGAACAGATCTTTTACTTGGGGTGGTAATGCCCCAAAACGATCGTGCAGTTCGTTTTCCATTTCTTTTAGTTCTTCATCGGTATCACAGTTGTCCAGGCGGGAATATAAGGAAAGGCGTTCGGTAATATTTTCTACATAACTATCGGGAATCAATATCTCCAGGTCTGTATCTATGGTACAATCCTGCACAAAATCATCTTGTTTGGATATTTCTTCCTTGAATAATTCTTTAAAATCAGACCGCTTCAATTCTTTAATAGCTTCATTCAATACCTTCTGGTACATTTCAAAGCCGATCTCTGCCATAAAACCACTTTGTTCGCCACCCAGCAGGTTACCGGCACCACGAATATCCAGGTCGCGCATGGCAATCTGAAAACCACTACCCAATTCGCTGTGTTGCTCCAGGGTTTGCAAGCGTTTACGGGAGTCGTTAGGTAAAGTGCTCATCGGCGGAGCCAGAAGGTAACAGAAAGCCTTTTTGTTGCTACGTCCCACACGCCCTCTTAACTGGTGCAGATCACTGAGGCCAAACTGGTGCGCATTGTTAACGATGATCGTATTTACGTTGGGAATATCTACACCACTTTCCACAATATTGGTACATACCAAAACGTCGTATTTCTTATCAATAAAGTCCAGTATACGCTCTTCCAGTTCGTGGCCTTCCATTTGACCATGGGCAAAGCCAACACTCAGATCAGGACACAAACCATGGATAATGGCTGCCATTTCGGCCAGCCCCTGCACACGGTTATGAATAAAGAACACTTGCCCGCCACGTTCGGTTTCAAAGTATATGGCATCCCGTATAAAGTCTTCGTTGTACACCCGCACCTCTGTTTGAATAGGTTGCCGGTTTGGTGGCGGGGTGTTCATAATGGAAAGATCCCTGGCACCCATCAGGCTAAACTGCAAGGTGCGGGGAATAGGCGTGGCCGTTAGTGTCAAAGCGTCTATATTGGTACGCAGGGTTTTGATTTTTTCCTTGTGCGCAACACCAAACTTTTGCTCTTCATCGATCACCAGTAAACCAAGATCTTTAAACTTCACCTCTTTGCCTAAGAGCGCATGCGTACCTACAATAATGTCGACCTTACCTTCTTCCAGCTTTTTTAGTGTCTCCTTTTTTTCTTTGGCCGATTTGAAACGATTCACATAATCTACTGTTACAGGGAAGTCTTTAAGACGCTCGCTAAATGTTTTATAATGCTGGAAGGCTAGAATAGTAGTGGGCACCAGTACAGCCGCTTGTTTGCCGTCATTTACTGTCTTGAAAGCTGCACGTACAGCAATCTCTGTTTTGCCAAAGCCTACGTCTCCGCAAACCAAACGATCCATTGGTGAAGGCGACTCCATATCTTTCTTAACATCAGCAGTGGCCTTACTTTGGTCAGGCGTATCTTCATAAATAAAGGAAGCTTCCAGCTCGGTTTGCAGGTAAGTATCCGGCCCATGCTGAAAGCCCTGTTGCGCCTTTCTCTGCGCATACAACTTGATCAGGTCGAAAGCAATTTCCTTTACTTTGGTCTTGGTCTTTTCCTTCAGTTTTGCCCACGCATCGGAACCCAATTTGTTCACCTTTGGAACTGTGCCTTCCTTGCCCGTGTATTTGGCTATTTTATGCAGCGAGTTGATGTTGACATACAGTATATCACTGTCCTTATAAATGATCCGCACAGCCTCCTGCAATTTGCCATTTACTTCGATCTTTTGCAATCCACTGTACACACCAACGCCATGGTCGATGTGGGTTACATAATCACCAGGCTGCAATTCCCGCAAAGCACGAAGGGTTAGGGCCTTGTTTTTATTGTATGCCTGTTTGACCTTGTATTTATGATAACGCTGAAAGATCTGGTGATCGGTGTAGCAGACTACTTTCAGATCTTCATCAATAAAACCCTCATGAATAGCCGTAGCTATGGGATTGAAATGAATTTCTTCCTTCAGGTCGCTGAATATGTTGTAAAGTCTTTCAAGCTGCTTGGGATTTTCTGCAAACAGGTTGAGCTGAAAGCCTTTTTTCTCCCAGCTTTTCAGGTCGTTAATGAGCAGGTCGAACTGGCGGTTGAAGGCGGGTTGTTCTTTGGTATTAAACTCCACCTCAAAAAGATGGTTGAGGCTTGCCGATTGATGACCAAATAAAACTGTGTGTTTTTGCTGCAGTTGCTTTTCAAAATCATCTGCTGTTATGAACTCTTCTAAAGACACAGTTTTCTTCATCAGCTTTTCATCTTCTTCCTCTTCCTGTTCTTTGCGTTTTCCCTTTCCTTTTGTCTCCTGTTCCCTAACCCTTGCTTCCTGCATCTCCATAAAAAACTGCAGGTCTTCTTCACTCGTCAGCAGCTTTTCAATGGTCAGTTCCTGATCTTGTATCCAGATAACTGTGTTTTCCGGTAAAAACTCCAGCAGGGAAACTTTGTCCTCGTCTTCAAACTGAGTATCCACATTAGGGATGATGCTTACCTGTAACAGGCGGCGCTCACTCAACTGGGTTTCAGGATCAATAATACGGATAGAGTCTACATCATTCCCAAACAATTCTATACGGTAAGGTTTGTCATTGCCAAAAGAATAGATATCCAGGATACCTCCTCGTACCGCAAACTGCCCGGGTTCATATACAAAGTCAGTCCGCTCAAAACCAAAATTCACCAGCTTCTCAAACAGCTCATCGGTATTCAGTACATCATTGGTTTTGATATGGATGATATTGCTTGAAATGGCCTTTGAGATCACAACCTTTTCAAACAGGGCTTCCGGGTATGTTACCAGTGCCCCAACTCGGTTACCTGCGCCTGAAGAAAACTTTGTCAACGCCTCGGTCCGCAACATTACATGTGAAGAGTTGAGCAAACGATAGTTCTTCCTGTTCTTAAAGGAAGAAGGAAAATAAAATATATTGAGTGCTTCTGTGATATTCTCCAGCGTATTGTGAAAATAAGCCGCTTCTTCTTCATCATTGCATATGAACACATGGTTCAACTGGCTACACGAGGGATGAAGAAAAATAGCTGCTGCTAGGAACTGTGAGGCGCTTCCACGAAGATTTTTTGCTGCAATATGTTGGGGTTGGGAAAAAGTAAGTCTGTCCGCCAATGCAAAAAGGCGGGGTGAATTTTTCCAAATCTCTAATAACTCCACCGGCTTCATTCGAACGGCAAAGATAAGGGGAGTTTGTAGTTTGGTTTGTACATTTACGATTCAAATGATCTTCATGGAACTCAGGTTGCTGGCTATCCGCTTGTTTTTGGTACTTTCTATCAGTTCAACGCTTTTCATGTACCGTCCGGTTAGTGAAAAAGGTAAAATCACTGTTATTGCAGATAATATACTGAGCCAAGAAAAAGTGAAGGATAAAGGGAAAAAGGGAGAACGGAAAGCGGCTTATACGGCTGAGAGATGGCTGCATGAATTTAAGATGCTGCGCAACCCGCTTACGGGAAGGATTCCTGCTGACTACCGGAGAAAAGAATTGGAGGCTGTCCGCAGGATTCCCTCGCGCAATAAGGTCAGCAACCCCTGGCTATCTGATATATATGGTACCGAAGAAGTAACAGTACAGAACACATACATCAGTGTTGGGCCCAATAATGTTGCAGGACGCAGCCGTACGCTGGCATTCGACAGGCGCAATCCCAATATAATGATCACCGGTGGCACTACAGGCGGCATTTTCCGCAGCACCGACGGAGGCTCAACCTGGACGTTTGTTTCATCTGAAAATGACATCCGCAGTGTAAATACAATTGTACAGAGCCCTACTGAACCGGATACCTGGTACTGTGGTACAGGCGAAGTCTATTACCCAACCAGCGCTGCCGATATTGCCGGCACCTTCGGCTTTGGAATTTTCAAAAGCACTGACAACGGACTGACCTGGACGAAGTTGACCACAACAGAAACCGGCAGCCAGCACCGGTTTGAGGGTTTCTTTGACCTTGCACACAAGATAGCCGTACACCCGGTTACAGGTCATGTATATGCCGCTATTCACAACCGCATCGTACGTTCTACCAATGGCGGACAAAGCTGGCAAACAGTATTGGCTTCCAAGAGCAGCAGCAGGGCACTGGCCGGTCTTACAGAAATCATTATTCCCTCTGATGGCTCCAGGATCTATGCTGCTTTTACCGGCGAGAATACAGACAGGAATATAGTTGGTGTTTGGGAATCAACTACAGGAGACTCATTGACTGCAACCAATAATACCTGGAGAAGAATTGCCGGAGGACAAATTGGCCAGGCTGATTCCGTTGCCGACTGGAAAGAATATGGCAGGTGGGGCAGAATCGTTCTCAACCTGAATAGTAGTAACAACCAACTATTTGTTTTGTATAAAAATGGCGAAAACGCCGAAGCGGGATCGCCTGAAGCTGACCTGTTCAGGGCGTCCATTACTGCCGGGAACCCTGCTACTTATACATGGACGAACCTGAGCAGCTATGTACCTGATGAACCCAATTATGACGAGGCCGGTATTGATCCCTATACAACACAGTTCAATGGGTTTAATATGTCCCTAACTGTAAAGCCCGATAATGACAACGTTTTGTTTATTGGTGGCACCAATTTGCACCGCGTACTTCTAAACGAAACCGACCCCGAAAGGAAGTTCAGAAGGGCAGGCGGCTATGGCAGGGGATTTTTTCTCAGTAATTCATTTTACTATCCTAACCATCACCCTGATGTCCACGGTATTTACTATGCACCAGGCAATAACAGTACTTTGTTTACAGCAAGCGATGGCGGCATTCATAAAAGCAGCACAACAGATATGGCAGATACCATTCGCTGGACGCCACATGGATCAGAATTGCAGACCATGCAGTACCAGTTTGTAAATATTGTACCGGATCCGGAATTTGACTGGATGATTGGGGGTGCACAGGATAATGGTACGCAATACAATCTGGACATACCAGAACGCGCCCATAAGCCTATCGGTTCAGGAGACGGTGCGGCCTGTGCCATGAGCAATTTTTCCAAGAATGGGAACACCTGGCGGCAACAATGGTATTTCTCCAATTCCAATGGCTCAATTTTCCGCAGCACTTTTACCTGGCAGCATAATCCGTCCACCAACAAACTTGAATTCTCTAATAATTCCCAGCCAACAAACATAACACCTAATGGGCTCGGTGGATCCGGGCAATGGCTTACTTTGTTCCTGAACGATCCGGATTCTTCCGAACATCTTTATTACACAAATAGAAATAAACTGTACAGGACCAGGAATGCCTCTAATGTAAATTCTGAGGTTAATGGTACGCAGGTAGATCCGAATCGCTGGACTGAATTATCCGGGGTTGGAGCTACTGTGCCCGCAGGCCATGACTTTTCTGCAATGGCTATCAGTAAAATGCCCAGTAAAGCCAAGTATTTATTCCTGGGTACAGATGATGGGCGGGTATACCGTTTGGACAGCGCAGATCATGCCAGGGACTCAAAAGTACCTGTTAACATTACACCACAACAAATGGTCAGCGACAGCTATGTTGCAGGTATTGCAGTCAACCCCAGAAATCCTGATACGGTGTTAGTGGTTGTTTCCAATTATGATGATGGCTCTAACAATGTTCCCAATATTTTCTTTACGGCAAATGCAACCAGTCCCGATCCTACTTGGCGCGTGTTGGATGGCGCTTTGGCTCCCCTTTCCTCTCAAAGCTGCGCCATTGTAGTAAAAACAACCGGCGTTGAATTTTATGTAGGGACGTCTGTGGGACTGTACAGCACAACTGCTCCCAACGGCATCAATACACAATGGCTGCGAGAAGGAAGCGGGATGATGAAAACAGCCATCATACGCTCTTTGGTGAACCGGCCGCAAGACAATACTTTACTGGTAGGTACACATGGCAATGGCGCTTTTTGGGCCGATATTGGCAATGCTGTTCCTTATGACGGAGATATTCCCCTTCCAAGGCAGAATGGCAACAACTTTATTTTTGCCCTGCACCCCACTCTAACGGCAAACTTTGTGCGGTATTGGGTAGGCACACTACCTGTTTCAAAGATCACCGTCCAGGTATTTAATGCTAAAGGCCAGGAGGTATACAGGCAGGAAAGAGCTTACCAAAACAACATTATTGACCTCGAAAGGTTGGCTGCGGGTATGTATATTATACGGATCTTAAGCTCTGATGGAAAGGAAAAGTTTGTGCAAAGGGTAGTAAAAAGATGAGTATGATCAGTGATGAGTGATGAGTAATGAGTGGTGAGCACGCACACACATTACTCATTTATAGATGCTAAAAAATATTTTAACGCTCAAGAAGTGATCTATTTTGCATTATGCTCGTCTAATTATCATGAAGTCTTCTGCTTTTGTGTTTATACTTTTTTGCTTCCAGCTTTCCAGCTTTGCACAGAAAGCCGGGATTACCTTATACGCTTATGAACAAAAGGTCATTCCCGGAATGGCACCTGCCCGCGATGTTGCTGAAGGAGGTAAGGTGGTCAGGAAAGATTCTCGGACAGAAGAACAGTATTATATTTTTCTGACTATGCCTGATAGTATAACGGTATTTCCTGTATTGATTTGGGTAAAAGGAAAAGCGTTTGGCGTCAGGTCTAAGGAAAATGCATCACCAATTGAACGGCAATCCACGAATGATTCAGCCATTGTTCTGGTACCCAAAACTGAACAAAGGATTGCCAGGTTATTTCCAGTGGAAATGGCGCCAGGCAAACAACAATGGGGTGCTGCATTAGCCAAACAACATGAGCTTGTAGTGGTGTATAAAATGAAGGGGCGTATTCAATACCTTACGCAAGAAAAATTTACAACCCTTGCTCCAATGCATATGCAGTAAGGTTTTTTGCAGCTTTGCCAAGGCATGGAAGTCCGGGTTACTATCCCTTAAGTATGGCTGATAAATAGTGGTTTACGGTTTAAAAATAGCACGGAAACCCTGTTTTGGCAAAGCTGTTTTGTTGTACGCATGCCCTAAGGCGTGTTAAACCTGTTCGTCTTGCACCTTATAGATAAATGCACCGATTGCCAGCGTAAGAGAGTATGCTAATGGCCAAACCACATTGTCCCAAGATGGCTCTTCAAAAATTCTTCGATTCATGACATAAAAAGTAACCCAAAGCAAAAAAATACCAACAACAGCATGTATCGATTTTTTTAAATAGGCGGGTATATCACTTTTTACTAAGTCCTTATTCAATAAACGAAAAAGAAATAATGCTGGCAATGCTAAAGCTGAACCAAATAATACAGCAAAGAACCAGATGGGGAGTCCTTTGAAAAAGTCTGAAAACGTTCCAGACTTCTGATAAACCAAGCCACAGATTACTAACAGAGGAGAAACGAAAATAGTAAAAAGCCAAACCTTGAAATAATATCTCATTGGTAAATCACAACTTGGTTGCGTACAACGGTCCAAGGTATATGTAAGGGTGCTGACGTCTGGGTTACAACAGCTTAGTAAACAAATACCGTTAAAGTATGTTTTACTGGTGAATGATAGTATAGAAGCAGCTGTTTCTCAAATTTCAAATGTTGTGCGAAGTCTTATTCCTCCATTTTATTTTTTAAGTCCATTCTTTGGTGTAAGATTCTCAAAATTTCTACTTCATTGGGTTTAACCATTCGATAGAATACGATATGTTTACCCACTCGAAGCCCTAACATTGCACTGTCGATTTCATCATAGCTCTTTCCAAGCCCAGGATTGTTTGAAATTTCCTGAAATGAGTCAATCAAAAGTCCATAGTATTTGTCGGCCTGGTTTTCCGACCAAACTTCATAGGTGTACTCCCAAATTTTAGAAAGGTCTTCTACTGCCTTGTTGGTTAGAAAATATTTAGCCATTTCGTTTTCTACTGGCTTTTAATATTTCCAACTGTTTTTTGGGATTGAAGTTTTTCGCAATTCCGCTATTTATTCCGTCTTGCAGGGCGTTTTTCAGA
>CBKWHA010000050.1:0-26364 GCA_966674115.1 uncultured Chitinophagaceae bacterium | reverse complement strand
CTGAACTTGTACATGCGCAGACGTACTGAAGATGCTTCCCTGAAGACAGCTTAATAAACGATTTCACAAAAAGAGGGGTAGTATCTGCTACCCCTTTACATTAACTCAGAAAATACATCTTCAACAACCCATGATTCTTTACTTCAATTTCACCGCGGTATTCACAAGGAAATTCATCCTTAATCTCCTGGTAGGTGGTTTCAGATAAATTCACCCTCCCAGGCTTTGACATGGATTGCATACGGGAAGCTATGTTTACGGTATCACCCCAGATGTCATATTGCCATTTCTTGGTGCCGACAATACCGGCCACAACAGGCCCGGTATGTATTCCAATCCTAATTTCAAAATGAATGAGATCATCTTGGGCATTCAGCTCCCTGTTGACCAGGTCAATCATGGCCTTTGCCGCATAGATCACATTTCTGGCATGCGGCTGGCTGGATGTATGCAGACCAAAGGCACACATATACGAATCGCCAATGGTTTTAATTTTCTCCAAACCATAATCCGTGGTGATCTCATCAAACCCTTTAAAGTAGAAATCAATACTCTTCACCAGTTGTTCTGGTTCCACGTTTGCGGCTAGTCTGGAAAATTCTAGAAAGTCGGTAAATAATACAGTAACCTGGTCAACTTTTACGGCCTCCACTTTTCCTTTCTGCTCTAATTCTTTTGCCGTTTCAGCAGGTAAGATATTGAGCAGCAGATTCTCCGATTTTTCCTTCTCCCTGGAAATGGTTTTATAATACCAGTATAAGGTGCCCAATATGATAATTGTCAACCCAAGAATGATAGTCAATGAAATAACGATGATCTGCTGGTTTTGTTTTTTCTTGTTGAGCAGATCCAATTCTACTTGCTTTTGCGCAACTTCATAATCCGTGCGCAGGTCAGCCATCTTCTGTACTGATTTAATGTCATTTACACTATCCCTGTAGGCAATATGATCCTTATAATACTTCAAAGATTCCTCCGGATTTCCTGCTCTTTCATAGAGTTCTGAAAGTGTAAGGTTGGCATCGCTGATCTGTTCTTTTAGACCATATTGCCGGGCAAGCTCCAGGCTTCTTTGAGCATAGTTTAAGGCCGTAGGTTCATTCCCCTTTTTTTGATAGATATCTGCCATAGAGAGGAGATAAACACAAATAGGATAATAATCCCCTGCTTCTTGCAGTATCCTGATTGCTTCATTTATGTATTTTTCGGCCAGATTATTTACACCAAGGTTGGCGTACACCATCCCCATATTGCCAATGCTATAAGCTTTTCCTACCGGGTAATCGACCTTTTCAAAAATTCTTCTTGATTCCTTGAAATACAAAAGAGCAGAATCATAATTCTTGTTGTTGAGATATTCATCACCAGCATTGGAAATAGCTGCCGCTAAAGTCACTGAGTCGCTAGATCGTCGCAGGGTAGCAATCGCTTTGTTGTAGTAAAGCATTGCATTGCGATGATGATTGGAGAGGGAATAAATGTCAGCAATGGCCCCATAAGCGCCTCCTTCCCCTTGAATAAAGGCGGCTTTACGGGCAGCTTCGCCACTTCTGAAAAAAGCATCGAGCGCCTCATCCAGATCGCCCAGCAGTCTTTTTTTATTTCCCTTTTGTAGATACCCACTATGCAGGTAAAAAAAATTCCCCTTTTGCCTGGCCAGGCTGATCAGTTCCTCAGCATATTGAATAGCCAGGTTAAGGTTCCTCACCTCATTGAATGACAACATCCGGAGTAACTCCAATTTCTCAGTATCGTTCAGTTCCTTTTCTCTATATATTATGGCCAGACTATCCGCCAATTTTTGATCTTGGGCAGAAACTAAATGAAATAAAAAACATAGAAATCCTACCAGGAAAAAATAAGATTTTCCTAGAAACCGCATAGTTCTGTTTTATGAAGGGTTAACAGAGATCTTTGGATCGTATTCATAAATATTTACTTGGTCGCCCGTTTTTTTATAGTATATGGTATAATCTTCTGTAATCTTCTCTTTCACTTCATCCTTAATTTTTCCTTTCCACTTCTTAGTGCCATTTTCTCTGGCTGGCTGCTCTTTTTCATCAAATACATTGTCAGAATCATCTTTCTTCTTAATATCTGCAATATCTCCTACTCCCGAGCCGGAAGCTATCTCCCAGACTATTCTATCTGATTGCCTGGCACAGGTTTCCCCACCATCTGACAGGATCAACTCTTTACCCTCTATTCCTAAGATAAAAATGGTTTTTGTTGTGGGCATTGTTTTATGTTTACTTGGTTAAAGAATATCCACCTCAGCCAAATAGCATCATTGGGTAAGTAAATTCCAGCCGGGGTACCAGGATATTTTAGTGCAGTCGTTTCCTGATGGGGTAGGTCAGAAATAATTGGAGAATAAATTATATGTAATTTAATTAAATAGCTTTAATAAGTAAGCTCGTCCGTTATTTAAATTTTCTGCACAACCGAAAAGATTGATAAAATCTGACAAAGCTGTTGACAGTTGTACATAGCTGATATCAATGTCTAGCCCCACTTACAGCACTACCTTTGTTAACAACATACCTTTATTGTTTGGAATGGTTGGTAAGCAGAAAAAATGAAAAACAGGCGAAACTCAGTAAAGAAGCAAAAGTCCTGTGGCATTGTTGTGATAGTCCATTCTCTAATGTTATTGTCAATAGGAACCAGAACTAATAAGGTGATCAGCAGTACCGCAAGTAGTAGAACAAAAGCTAAAACACCTAAGTAGAATTGAGTTGCTCTTTGACGGTTATAGTACCATAATGACAACAGGAGCAGCAAGATACAAGAGGGCATAATAATCCTCATAGAAACGGCAACATTGGCAATGATTACCTTACCAATATGAGTGAACTCTTCTGCTGAAAAACTTTCAATAGAACGGGTAAGCGTAAACCATGTGCCCCAAAATACACCTGTTACCAACATTAAAAGGAATAATGTAAGCGCACCTAATACTTGTTTATTCATAGTCCTAATGGTTAATCAGTTTCAGCCAGAGTGAAAGATACTAAGCAAAATAATAATGGCATAAATGCATAAATGCTCAGTTGTATTAATTGAAAAGGGATCAAACGAGATTGTAATTGGGTGATCCAACTTTCATTTGTCCAAATCCTCCACACCTCCTACTTTCGCATCTGATTTTTACCCTATATCAAAACTAACTATGAGCTATCAATTCAGAATCGCGAGAGGCTGGCGCATCTTTGTTTACATTTCTACCCCAATACTCACCGCCTTTTTTATTCTGTTAGCATTCTTGCCATTATTCGAAAAAGCTACTAACTGGCGCCTATACCTGCTTTTGTTCCTGCCGCTTTCCATCTTTATGTCCCTTTTGTTTATATCTGCTTTGCTGGATACCATTAAAGCAAAGCTGGTCATTGAACATGATAAAATCATACAGCATGGATTTTTTAGAACCAAAGAGTTGCCCTTTTTCTGCATCAAAGGTTACACGGTAGACAACTATATCATCAGAATTTTCCCCACCGAAAAAGGACTCCCTAAAATAAAAGTGAGCCAGTATACAGAAAGACTTGAGGAGTTGGAAGAGATGCTCAGTCAACGAATAGTTAACCTGGATAAAGAAAACCTCCGCATAGAAGAGGACGAGATTCGGAACAACGAAGCTTTAGGAATCACTGAAAAGGAGAGAGAAGATAGGCTCCGCCAGGCAAGAAAAGCCTGTAAGGTCTTAAACAATATTGGTTTTGCAGCAGGATTATGGCTCATCATATATCCTACCCCTTATAATATCGCCAGTGGCCTCGCACTTTTGTTTCCCCTGGTGGTATTATTCTTCATTTACCGCTTTAGAGGTATCATTAAAATGCATGAAAAGCCCGGTAGCGCTTACCCTTCTTTGTTAACTGCCTGGATGATGCCAGCAATGGCTTTAGCGTTGAGAGGACTTTTGGATTTCCAGTTATTAAGCTATACCCAAATGTGGCTGCCTGTTATTTTGGGTACATTGGTTGTATGCTTACTATTGGTGATTTGTAGCCAGCCTTTTCACGCGCATAGAAAAAAGTGGATGATAACAATTTTTACCTACCTGTTCCTTGCTATGGTTTATAGCTATGGAGCTTTTATGAATCTTAACTGCTTTGCAGATAACTCCCACCCGCAATATTATACAGTAAAAGTTTTGGATAAACACATCAGCTCGGGTAAACAAACTACATATTACCTGAAACTGCAAAGCTGGGGACCAGTTCAAAAAGAAGATGAAGTATCAGTGTCTCAGGATGTGTATAACAAAATAAATACTGGCGGACGTGTAAACATCTATCTGAAAAAGGGCCTTCTACAGGTGCCCTGGTTGGTAGTAACAGACTGATTGGCAATTTCTGGCACAGCTTTTTTATTGAGTAAGCGCCTGGCAATCTATTGTCCGGCAATCCATATTTGTTTTATGCTTACAAATGAGGAATCAGTCAAAACTCCTGAATACTGGATGAACATCATCCAGAATGAATTACGCCAAAGGGTGAAAACCTTTTTGGATGAAAAGGGAATTAGCCAGGCACGGTTTGCAAAAGAATTAGCTGTACCCAAGGGCTATATAGCACAGGTGCTGAAAGGTAAGTTCAACTATTCACTTAGTAAGCTCATTGCTCTTTCTTTGGCTGTTGGCGCCGTGCCCAGGTTTGAGTTGAAAACACTGAATGAATACCTTCTTCAGGAAGAAAAGAAAAGAGCAATGAGGCAGATCCATCTAAGTAGAAACAACTTCCTGGAGATAAAGGATAGTAAAAATAAAGTGTCACTTCGCCAGAACGAAAATGGTTCCATAGCTTCTCTTGATGTGAATCAAGCAAGCATAATAACACCTGGAGACACAAAAATTGCATAAGAGCTATGACGAAAAGGAAAAGAAGTAAAAAGTATCAGATCGCAATAAAAAGGGTAAAACAATTGAGCTTCGGCATCGACGAAAGCGCTGTGGTGCCGGTTGCTGATGATATAAGCATAACCATTGAACAAAACCTTTCTTTTTCTGTAAAGGATGATACCATTACCCTGCTGCTAAATATTACTATTTTATCCAGGTCCTTAGAAAGAACACTGATGAACGGAATTGTCCAGAATGTATTTGTTCTTAAGGACTTGAAAAGATTGGTGGACGCCAACGATCCAAATGTTTTAAATCTACCGGACACTATATTATCCACGCTCTTAAGTATTTCAGTTGCGCATAGCCGCGCTCTTATGTCACAAAGTGCAATGGGTACCTCATTACAGGATGTCTATATTCCCCTGGTAAATCCTGATCAAATGGCAAAGGATTTATTTAATCTGCAATAAACCTCTTAAAAATGGCAAGCAATACGTTCGCAAAGTTTGCACACCAGGTAAGGATTTTACTTATACAAACTCGGCGGCTTATTATAAACCTTTATATCCTTTGGTATAGCCCCTTTGAGAGAGCATCTGAAGCACTGAAGATCCATTTTGTTGGGTAGTTTGATATTGGTCTAAAGATTCTATCTTATATGCATTTAGGTCTTCGGTTTGCTGTCCTTGTAAGGAAGCTTCATTACTGAAGTTTAATGATGTTGATGTCACTGTTGTTTGGTTGTGTAAGTATGTATTATTTGTCATAAACTTGGTTTTTTTACAGAACAGGGAATTCATTACT
The DNA here is from genome assembly GCA_966674115.1 of uncultured Chitinophagaceae bacterium. Taxonomy (GTDB): domain Bacteria; phylum Bacteroidota; class Bacteroidia; order Chitinophagales; family Chitinophagaceae; genus Flavisolibacter. The sequence goes on along the minus strand of CBKWHA010000050.1, from coordinate 20,714 downwards.
TAGCCAGCCGGAAAACTAGTGGCTGGTTAATAATGTTTCGTATGGCAAAAGGTGTTGTTTGTACAAACCATTTCTTTGAAATAAAACCTTCCTGAACAACTATTTAAGTCGCCTTACTTGCAAGCTATCTCGTTAGAGATAGTAAATAGAATTTATCGTTGGTGGAAAATGAAAGCGTGAATCTAACCTTGTAGTCGTAAATTTCTTCTACTGAAAAAATCTGGTGCAAAGGTAATTTGGAGTGTACGAACGTACAAATTGTAAATGTTTAAATTTTGCTAATATGTTTTATTCTTCCTCTAACGGTCTTTTCTCCCCTTGCAGATTTACAATGTAGTATTTTTTCTCATCGATCAATAAGCCTTCTGAAGCTCCTTTTGCGTGCGGTACATCTATATTGATAATCTTACCGCCATAAAAGGTATTGATGCGTTCAACAGGTGTATGGCCAACAATGATCTTTTTAACACGGAAAAGCTTCAGTGTTGAATCAACCTGATTTTTGGTAGCCTTAGGGTCTATAAAATACCCTCTGTACCACAAAGGTCCATCGTCAAGGAGCAGAAGTTGTTGCAGTGGCGGCAAAGCATCCGCCGGCTGATCGTAGTAGTTCCTGGATAGCATATTAATGGAATCAATATCATACCCCAGCTCATTAATATACGGTGATACTCCTGCATGAAGAAATAGCAGGTCACCAATTTTTTCTATTATGTTTTTTGTGCGCAGCCAACGGCCCAGCTCTGTCTGTTCGTTATAAAAGTGATCATATTGAACAGCTTGTTGCCGGGCTAGTTCTATATACTTGGCATTTACATACCGGTGGTCGCCATTCAGATTCATTACTTCATGATTACCTAGAATATAATGCACATAGCCCCCATCCTTCTTTGCCTTTTCTTCCAGGTGGTAAATAAGCCACAGGCATTCTGTTACCTGACTGCCCCGGTCAAAAACATCTCCGCATACTACCAGGGATCCCTTCCCAAAAGTCCAGTTAAAGTTTTTGTCTATAACGCCTGCCGCCTGAAGCAGTTGTTTGAAGTATTCGTATTGCCCTTCGATATCGGAGACTACAAATAATTTTGAAGGTTGCTTAAAAACAGCTTTCTCTACTTTATATCCCTTTTTCAACTCAACAGTAAACCCGGGTAATTGTACTTCAGCTTTCCTTTTCTCCTTCTGGTAAAGCAAATACTCAAAAGAAGACGACTGGGCCTGACCTTGCGAAAAGATACAGCAAAAGACAAGTAGGGTAAGAAGTACCAGCTTCGTTGATAATAATATATAATACTTCCGAATACACATACCCACTTTATATATGATTAAGTTACTAAACAATTTGCTCATATTCAACGGGTAAAAGAACCTTCATAAAACACCCCTTACCCTTTGACGCAACAATTTCCACCGATCCGTTTAATACTTCAGCCCTGTTTTGGATATTCATTAAGCCAACTCCATTTCTTTTTTCCTTGGGGTCAAACCCTATTCCATTGTCGCTGATTTGCAGTAAAATGGAATTTGCAGAATTGGATAATTCCACTACAACTTCACTGGCATTTGCATATTTAACTATGTTGTTCAATTGCTCTTGCACGATCCGGTAAAGAGCCAGATGCTGCTGAAAATTTAAATTGTCGATGCGAAAATGAGCATGTCTGAAATCAATTCTAAATACCTGTGTCAACCTTATACTTTCAATCAATTCGTTTATGCTGTCAACGATGCTAATGTTTTTGATCAGGGGCGGTATGAGCGACTTAGACATTTTTCTTATCTCTTCAATGCATACTTGTAAAAAATGTATGCCCCGTTTCAATAGCTCATCATCTTTGTCTGATTTAAACAGGGCCAGTTCAATGTAGAGCTTGATCGTTGTTAAGATCTGGTTGATGTTATCATGAAGTTCTCTGCCAATTTCTGATCTTTCCTTTTCCTGACCTTCAATTGTAGCCTTAGCCAGCATTTTCTGATGCCTGATCCTTTCTTCGTGAAGAGTGTTTTCCAGTTGCTTCTGTTCGGAGAGATCCATCATCGCCCCGATCATACGGTAGGGATGGTTATTCTCATCAAACAGGAGAAAGCCTCTGTCGTATACGAACTTATAAATGCCATCAGCACACCTGTAGCGGTATTCATCCTGCCAGTTGGTATTGTTGTGATCGAGATAATGTGAAAATTTTTGTAGTACACGTGCCCTGTCCTCCGGATGAATATTTTCTTGCCACCAACTGATTTCCTTGCCAATTTGTTCCTTTTTGTATTTAAAGGTCATTTGTATGCCTTCATTCCATTCGACTTCATTGGTCTTGATATTCCAATCCCAGATCGTATCGTTGGTGGCCATACTTAAGATCCTGTACCGCTCAGTGGCAATGCTCAGTTTCTTTTCCTGCTCGATTTTTTCGGTAATATCCTTAAAATAAACGGATAGGCCTGTAGGAGAGGGGTATGCTGAGACATCAAACCATTTATGTATGGGAGGATAATAATCTTCAAAGACAACTTTGATCTTTTCCTCCATGGCTTGATGATACATCTTAAAAGATAGTAGAGCGCGGGCATCCGGGAAGTACTCCCAAAGATTCTTTCCTACAACATCTTCTCTTTTTATGCTCATCATCCGTTCCGCCGCTCTATTCCAATATGTTACGGTCCAGTTCTCATCAACTGTAAAAAAACCATCTCCAATACTTTCTAGTATATCTGTGATCTGGTTTGAATAAGCTCTTAGCTTTTGATCAGCAACCAGCTTCTCCCGGCGTGCATTGTATTCTTCTAAAGCTCTGTTTATTTTAGGAATTACCGTAAACAGCTTGTCTTTAAGTGCGTAGTCTGTTACTCCTTTTTTTATGAGTTCCACAGCATTTTCTTCGCCAATTGTACCAGATACGATAATGAACGGGACACCCGGACAGATTTCCTGCTTGATTTCAAAAGCTGCAACCGCATTAAAGGATGGAAGTGAAAAGTCTGAAAGTATAATGTGTGGCTGAAAATCAACAAGTGCATTTCGAAATTCATTGCTGGTTGAAACGACCTTCGATTCATGCTGTAATCCACTTTTCTTTAGCTCATATTGTAACAACTCAATGTCGTAAGGATCATGTTCCAGAATTAATATTTTTATCAATGCTTTCATCGTGCAAGCAAAAAATGTATTTTATGTTAATATTGTAAAAGTTATGCCCTGCTATTAAGTTGTTACGATTCAAGTGAAAAGGGTATTATACTTCGGGGAGTTTGGCAACCTTGAACCAGAAGTCCTCTATACTTCTCACAATGTCATAAAACGAGTCGATCCCAAAGGGTTTGTTGACAAAGCTGTTTGCGTGTAATTTGTACGATTGTAAAATGTCCTGTCGTGCCTGTGAGGTCGTAAGAATAATTACAGGGATTACTTTCAATTTGTGATCTTCTTTGATTTCTGCCAGTATTTCTGTTCCGCTTTTCTTAGGGAGATTAAGATCCAACAAAATCAAATTTGGAGTGACTGCATCGACAAACTTTCCTTTTTTATACAGAAAATCTATTGCATCTGTTCCATCGGTAACTAAATGTATATTGACCGCCAATTTACTTTCTCCAAATGCAATTTGTGCAAGATAGGCATCGCCAGGATTGTCTTCCACGAGGAGGATTTCTATAGGGTTCATACATTATCGGATTTTATGGTAAAGTAAAATGTACTTCTTTTTCCGGGCTCTGATTCAAACCAGATTTTGCCACCGTGTCTTTCTACTATTCTTTTGGCGATAGCAAGACCGATGCCTGTTCCTTCATATTTTGATTTGTCATGTAATTGCTTGAAAATAACAAAAATTATATCTGAATATTTCTGTTCAATACCTATACCATTATCAGTAACAGCAAAGAGCCAGTGTGTATGTTCTTTATGGGCCTGTATCTTTATTTCGGGCGGGATCCCCTCTTTTCTGTACTTGATGGAATTGCTGATGAGGTTCTGAAACAATTGCAGCATTTGGGCAGGGTCGGCCCGCAGCACGGGCATACCTTCAAAATGTACCATTGCGCCGCTTTCGTGGATACTGGTATAAAGATTGGCAAGTGCTTCGTTTATAATGCCGGTTAAATTAACTTCCCTCATTGTTATTTCCCTGTTTATCCGGGAATAGTTAAGCAGGTCATTAATTAGGTTCTTCATGCGGGTAGCTCCATCTACGGCATAATAAATATATTGACTAGCCTGTTCATCCAAGTCGCTGACATATTTTTTTTGCAGCAATTGCAGGAAACTTCCTACCATACGAAGCGGTTCCTGCAGGTCGTGTGACGCGATATAGGCAAATTGCTCCAGCTCTTTGTTGGAGCGCTCCAGTTCACTGGCATAATTTTCCAGTTGTTTTTTCTGCACCCTTTTCTCGGTGACATTTTTGAAATAGACCGATAACCCCCGGGGCGAAGGGTAAGCCGATACCTCAAGCCAACCATCTATAGGAGGTAAATATTCTTCAAAATGCACTGTGATTTTTTGCTCTATTGCTTTGTGGTATTCACTGTAAAACTTTTGCTGTATGGCCTCTGGATATACTTCCCAGAGGTTTTTGCCTACGATATCTTCTCTTTTTATGCCCGATTGCTTTTCTGCTTCTTTGTTCCAGTAGGTGACGATCCAGTTGTGGTCTAATGTAAAAAAGCCGTCGCCAATACTTTCCAGGATGTCGGTAATTTGATCTGAGTATTCTTTAAGTTGTTTCTCGGCTGCAATTTTTTCTCTGTATTCCTTTGCTTCTTTTAACGCCCGGGTAATTTTGGTATGCACGGTAAATAACTTATCCTTTAATATATAGTCGGTAACGCCGGTTTTAATTAGTTCCACAGCATTTTCTTCACCGATTGTGCCGGATACTATAATAAACGGAATGTCGGATGCAATTTCTTCCTTGATACGAAAAGCTGTAGCTCCGTCAAATGTGGGTAAAGAATAGTCGGACAAGATGATTTCGGGTTTGAAACTATTGAGTGCCTTTTCGAACTCATCCCGTGTTTGAACAACCAAATAAGTATAAGGTAAGTTGCCTTTTTTTAATTCATACTGCAACAATTCAAGATCATTGGGGTCATGCTCAAGTATCAATATCCGAATAGGGTTGTTCATACTTTGAACCATTATTTATGTATTACAGTTGATGCGGGAGTTGATTGAGCAGTAACCAGTACAATCCCGTTTCGGACACTGCTTTTACAAATCCTTCAAAATCAACCGGTTTCACTATATAGCTGTTTACACCAAGTTTATAACTTTCTATAATGTCCTTATCTTCTTTGGAAGAGGTGAGCAGTACGACGGGTATTATTTTAGTTAGCTCATGCGATTTTAGTTGCCGAAGCACCTCAATCCCATCCACTTTCGGCATTTTAATATCCAATAAAATCAATTTTGGAATTTCATTAAAGTTCCGGTATTCATAAGCGCCTTTGCAAAAAATAAAATTAAGTGCTTCTTCGCCATCCTTCAGGTGAATAAGGTCATTGGCAATACCGTTTTTTTTCAGTGCTCTCATCGTAAGTTCTGCGTCGTCCAGGTTATCTTCTACAAGTACAATATCAATTCTGTTGAAATTCATAATTTTTGCAATTATCTAGTTATTGGTTTGGGTAATGAAAAGTAAAAAGTTGCTCCTTTATCTATTTCTCCTTCTGCCCACACCCGGCCACCGTGTTTTGCAATGATCCGTTGAACAATAGCAAGGCCCACACCCGTTCCTTCAAATTCTTCGTTGCTATGCAGCCGTTGAAATACACCAAACAATTTATGTGCATATTCCATATTGAAGCCGGCGCCGTTATCACTTACATAATAAATATACTCATCATCATTTTCTAAAAAGCCAATTTCTATTCGGGGCGTTTCTTTTTTTCCCGAATATTTAATGGCATTGGAAATCAAATTCGCAAAAACCTGATAAAGTAAGGTCTGGTCACCCTCTGTAAATTTTAAAGGATGAATGGAAATGCTGGTATTGGCGTGAAAGGTAACTTCCAGATCCTTAACCACCTGGTGTACCAGATCGTTGAAATTGACCGGCGTTTTCGTCAACGATCGCCTGCCCAATCTTGAAAAAGCCAGCAGATCATCAATTAAGGTGCCCATTCTTTTTGCGTTGTTTTGTATAATCCCAAACAACCGTTTTAATTCATCATTTAATAGTGGCTGGTGCTCCTCCAGTATAATCTGGGCATATCCGTTAATGCTTCTCAAGGGAGCCCGCAGGTCGTGAGATACTGAATAAGAGAATGATTCCAATTCTTTGTTGATGGCTTCCAACTGTTCTTTTTTTTGTCTGATCTCTACTTCGGCTTTTTTGCGGAAAGTGATATCGCTTACAAAACCAATAAAATAATATTTACCTTTTAAATAAGTTTGCGATATACGCAGCCCTACATCGATTTCCGTACTGTCTTTTTTACAGGCCTGTAATTCCAGGGGTTTATTCAATATCGGGCCTTCTCCCGTTTTGAGAAAATGCTTTAATCCCTTCAGATGGGCTTCACGAAATCGTTGTGGGATGATGGTTTCATGCAGATATTGTCCAATCACTTCATCGGGCGTCCAGCCAAATATGGCTTCAGCCATTGGATTCCAACTGGTTATCTTTCCTTCTTCATCAATCACAATCACAGCTTCGGGTGCATTTCTGAAGATGGTTTGTATTTGCTCTTCTCTTTCTTTTAATTGTGAAATATTTTTTTGCAGATCCGCATTTAACTGTTTGATTTGTTCCTCTGACCGTTTTTGCAGGGTGATGTCCCTTTCCGTAATGGCGATGGATTTTAGATTGTTGTTGACATCCAGCAAAACCGAAGCCGAGAACAAAACATCAATGATTTTTCTATGTTTGGTAATACGCTTTGTTTCAAAGCCAATAATTTTTTCGCCCTGCATTATTTTGCTGATCTTTTCCTGTGCTTCCTGTAGCAGATGTTCGGGGATGATATTCCAGATCTTCATTTTCAGCGCCTCTGCTTCCGTATACCCATAAATTTCTGTTGCCCCCTCATTCCACGAAATGATTTTTCCATGTTGGTCGTGCAGGTAAATGGCTTCATTTGATTGTTTTACGACTGTAGAAAGGTAATTTTTTATTTCCTCAACATCTTTTGTTTCAGTAATATCTCTTGCATTGGCAAACCAAAAGCCGTTTTTGTTAACAATATTCCAGTTAAGCCATTTGACAGTCCTTTCTTTACAGTAAATACTGGCTTCAAAGGAAAACTTCTCTTTATTTTCTTTGCTCAGTTTTTGTACTCTCTGGCGATCTTCTTCTTTAAGGTAAAACAAAAGGGACGTACCCTTAATTTCTTCAGTGGTATAGCCGAGCAGAGTCTTCACGGCTTGGTTCACTTGCTCAAACTTCAACGATTCGGCATTGATAATACAGATCAGGTCGGCAGAGTTGTTAATGAGTAAGGCATACTGCTCTAGCGTTGCATTTTTTGCGATCAGCTCCTTTTTCTGAAGATGTAAACGCAGCAAGACTGAAACTTTCGCTTCTGTGATTTTAGGATCCAGCGGCTTATGTAAATAATCAATGCCTCCTTCTTCAAAACCTTTCATCACAAATTCCTTTTCTTTCTTTTCTGCAGATGCAAAAATGATGGGAATGTCCTTGGTTCTCTTATTGGTTTTTAATATCTGCGTCACTTCAAATCCGTCCATCCCCGGCATGTGAACATCCAGGATGATCAGGTCAATGCTTCTGTTCAAAGCAATTTTTAATGCTGCCACACCATCCGTAGCGCTAATGAAGGTCCTCCCAGGCTTTGCCAGCATCTGCTCAAGGGCAAAAATATTTTTAGGTTGGTCATCTACGATCAGAATGCTGACTTTTTGATTATTGTTCATAGCGCTAAACGTTACTTCTTAGATGAAGCAAAAAATCTTTTATTTCATATAAACCCAAGATCAACTGAATGCCATCTTTATTAATGGCCGCCTGTGGCATGAAAGGAAATGCTGCAGTTTTAGGATCCTGGGCAATAGTTAAACCGCCATACTCTTTAACCATCTTAATGCCTTCAGCTCCGTCACTACTGGCACCTGTTAATATAATGGCTATTAGTTTGTCCTGAAATACCGAAGCCGCCGTTTCAAACAAAACGTCAATAGAGGGACGGCTGTAATTAACCGGAGCGTCATAAGCCAAAGAGAAAGTATGATCACTTTCAATAAGGAGATGATAATCTGGCGGGGCCAGATAAACAGTGCCTCCCTTTATCTGCTCCTTCTCATCTGCCTGTTTGATTGATATATTACATTTGGTTTGCAATATTTCTTCTAACAATGTTCTTTCATCCCTGGACCTGTGTTGCACAACTATAATGGGTAAGGGAAAATTCGCTGGTAACATTTCCAGTATAAATGTAAGTGCCGTCAGACCTCCTGCAGAAACCCCGATTACCACAGCCTCGTATGTATTCATCTTGTTTCTACCCACTTAATTATTTTTTAATGAATATTCTTTCTTTTCTGTCAACTTCATTAAAATGTTTCAGCTTGTCCGAAAAAAGGAGCGACTCCTTATTACCTAAAGCCAGGTAGCCAAAAGGACACAAACTGTCATAGAAAAGATTGATCACCTTGTTCTGAAGAGCTTGGTTAAAATAGATCAGAACGTTTCTGCATAAGATCAATTGAAATTCGTTAAATGAACTATCAACGGCCAGGTTATGAATGGAAAAAACAATATTCTGCTTTAAGGACTTATCTAATAATACCGAATCGTACTTGGCGATATAATAATCAGAAAAGGAGTTTTTACCACCTGCTTTTTGATAATTGACGGTATAATTCTTCATATTTTCCAACGGAAATATGCCTTCTTTGGCGGTCATTAGTGCCTTTTGGTTGATATCAGTTGCGTAAATGACAGATCTTTCCAGCAATCCTTCTTCTTTTAATAAAATAGCCATTGAGTAGACTTCCTCTCCTGTAGAGCACCCGGCTATCCATATTTTTATAAAGGGATAAGTAGCCAGTCGTCCGGCAACGTTTTCCCGGATACTTTTAAAAAAAGCAGGATCCCGGAACATTTCCGTCACATTGACCGTGAATTCCTGCACAAACAATTCAAAAAAGTCTTCATCTTTTAAAAGGCTCTTGCCCAACTCCTTGATATCATTGATTCTATTAATGCTCATGAAATGGTTGATCCTCCGCTTCACGGATGCTTCAGCATAGTCTGTGAAATCATAGCCATATACAAAACGGATGGATTCAAGGAGCTCATTCAATTCCTTATTATCCTTCATACATTAATCCTGGTTAAGTGCTTTTACCATTTTCTCTAAAAGCTCTTGTAAGTTCAATGGTTTGGAAATGTAATCCGTTGCCCCCGCTTCCAGGCATTTCTCCCGGTCGCCTTTCATGGCCTTTGCTGTAACAGCAATAATGGGCATGTTTGGCTTGTTGCCAATTTCTTTTAACTTACTGATCGCTTCATAACCATCCATTTCAGGCATCATCACATCCATCAAAACGATATCAATATCGTTGTTGTTCTTTATTGCTTCAATTGCCTGCAGCCCGTTTTCTGCTATTTGTACATTCATTTCAGCATGTTCCAGGTAATTGCCAAGGGCAAATGTATTCAGTGGATTATCATCTACAACCAATACATTTCTGCCTTTTAAATTGTCTTCTATGGTATTCATACGTAATTAATTTGGGGTTCAACATTTAATTATTGATACAACCAAACCCTCATTAGTGATAATAATTGTTCCATATTCAAGGGTTTGGAAACATAATCTGACATGCCAGCTTCCAGGCATTTTTCCCGGTCGCCTTTCATGGCCTTTGCTGTTATGGCGATGATGGGTGTTTTCACAAACTGGTCCATTTTCCTGATTTCTTTTGTAGCCTCATAACCATCCATTTCCGGCATCATCACATCCATCAATATAAGGTCAACGTCAGGATTCTCCTTTAATATCTTAAGAGCAATCTTCCCGTTTTCTGCAGTGATACATGTAATACCTTCTTCTTCTAACACATTGGTAAGTGAATAGATGTTGCGCATATCATCATCAACTACCAGAACCTTCCTGTTTTTCAGGATTTCATCCGAACGGTGGAGCTTTCTGATAATTTGTTGTTTTTCTTTTGGTAAGCGAGATTCTATACGATGTAGAAAAAGGGTGGTTTCATCAAGTAGCCGTTCTTTGGAATTAGCCGTTTTCAGCACTACAGAACTGGCCAGTTTGTTCAGGCGGTTCGATTCTTCTTTTGACAACTCTCTTCCTGTATAAACGATTACAGGTATTTTATGTAAACTTTCATTTGATTTAATTTTTTCCAGCAAATCAAAGCCACTCATATCAGGCAGACCTAGATCAATAATAATGCAGTCAATGTTTTCATTTTGAAGAATTTGATAAGCCTCTTCGCCGGTAAATGTAGAAAAGCACTTTACATCCTCATCACCAATCAACTCGCAGATAACATCATTTTGCAGTTTGTCATCTTCAACAATTAAGAGCTTTTTTAATTTCTTGTTGACGAATTCTTCTATGTGTTCAAAAACCAACTGCAGATCTTCCTTTTTTAATGGTTTTTGAATAAAGTCAAAAGCGCCTTGTTCCAGGCTTTCCCTTCTCTTGTCATACCCAGATAAAACTTGCACGGGTATATGCCTTAGTTCCGGATCATTTTTCAAATGCTTTAGTACTTCAGAGCCATCCATTACCGGCAGTTTCATGTCAAGAATAATAGCATCAGGCCGGTAATGCCGGGCAAGGCTTAAGCCAACATTTCCCTGGTGGGCTACGATTCCTTTGTAACCTCTTTCCCGTGAAAATTCAAGAACAATATTGGCAAGTTCCTGATCATCTTCAATAATGAGAACGACCTTATTGTTTTCCTCAATTAGAAACCTGTCATCAGCAACGTCCTGGACCGGCAATATGGCCTCAGTAGCTTTACTCAATTGCTTTGAGGTTCTTTGCGGAGCTTTTTTGATTTCTATTATTTTATCTGTGGATGCAGCTATGGTTGAATCAAATTGTAAGGGGAGGTATAGCGTAAATGTGCTTCCTTTCCCTTCAATGCTTTGAACATGTATTTCTCCTCCCAATGCATTAGCTAGTTCACGGCTGATGGAAAGTCCTAAACCAGTGCCTCCATATTTCCGCTTTGTTGAACCATCTGCCTGCTGAAAAGCTTCAAATACGACATCCAATTTATTTTTCGGAATTCCTATGCCTGTGTCAGTTACCGAAAAGGCTGCCACCTCGCTTAACTGTCGGAGCTTTCTATTTCTCAAGGACTCGTTTGGTGTAATGATATCGGCACGAAACTGAATGCTGCCACCTTTTTCTGTAAACTTAAAAGCATTAGAAAGAAAGTTTCTCAGTATCTGCTCTAATCGTTGGTTGTCTGTCACTAAGTAGTTTGCGAGTTGTTGATTGAAATGCATCTCAAAATTAATGGCCTTGTTTTTTGCCATTTCACCAAACATAGAGCCCAGTTTTCTTTCCAGTTCAGCAATGTCAACCTCAGATATTTCCAGTTCCATCTTACCTGCTTCAATCTTGGATAGATCCAGTATTTCATCAATAAGATGCAGCAGATCGTTGCCTGAATTGTGAATGTTTTGGGCAAACTGAATTTCTTTTGGGCTAAGGGTTTTATTCTTATTTTCAGAGAGCATCTGAGCCAGTATAAGAATGCTGTTCAGCGGTGTACGCAATTCATGAGACATATTGGCAAGAAACTCAGATTTATATTTGTTGTTCACTTCCAGCTCTTTGGCCTTGTTTTCAATCTCCATCTTCGCTAGTTCAAGGCTTTCCTTCTGTTCTTCTAACAAGTTTGCTTTCTCTTCCAGTTCCTCATTTGTTTGTTGTAATTCTTCCTGCTGTGCCTTTAGTTCAGCTTCCGACTTTTCCAGCAAATTTGTTTTTTCATGCAGCTCTTCGTTGATCTGTCTGAGCTCTTCCTGTTGCGTCTCCAGTTCTTCCGCTTGCCGTTGTGTTTCATCCAGCAATTCTTGAAGTTGGGTTCTGGACTGGGCTGTATTGAAAGCAATACCAATATTTTCTGCAGCCATATCCAGGAATTGCTTGTCCAGATCTGAAAACTCATGCACAGTTCCCAGTTCAATGATTCCCTTTAATTGTTCTTCAAAAAGAAAAGGATAAATAAGGATCTGTTTGGGGGATGCAGCGCCCAATCCCGATTGGATCTTAATATAGTCATCCGGCATATCGCTGAATACAATTGGTTGTTTTTCTAAAGCAGCCTGTCCAACTAGTCCCTGTCCGAATTTGATATGATTAATATTCTTTTTGCGGTAATGAAAAGCATAACTGCCCACTAAATTTAAGTGATTGTTTGAAGAAAGGTAAATGGCCCCGACCTGTGCCTTCAGATAAGTTGTAAGATGGTTGATGATTTCCTGGGCAAGTTCATGAACATCTTTCTCCCCGCGCATTTTATCATTAAGTGAACGGTGACCTGTAAGCAGCCAGGTGCGCATCTCATTTTCCTGCGACAACTTCAGCAGATTGTTCTTCATGTTGTTTAAAGAAATGCCTAGACGATCTACCTTGCTGCGTACCTTTACCTTTGGTGTATAATCGCCCTTGCCGATCATTTCTGCTGCCGCTGCATATTCATTTGTTACTTCTATCAATTGGCTAAAGGAATTAGCAAGATCTCCGATCTCATCTTTAGACTGTACCGATAATGTTAGGTCTAATTCACCTTTAGTGATCCGGTCGGCTGCTTCTTTGATCTGGTAAACAGATGATCTGATGGATCTTACAGTGAAAAAAAGCAAAAAGATGATCAGCAACAATACTACTGCTGCAATGATGATGCTTCTTGTTATTGCCTTGCCGATTTCTGCTATCTGGTCTTCCTCCGCCTGGCGGATGTTAAAGAGTGATAGATCTTCAATCTCCTTAAGCATATTTAAAAATGACACACCGTTAATCCAAAACTCTTCTGCTGTGTATGGGAAATTGGTAAAAGTGGGATTAGAATATGCAGAATCAATGATGGTATGTATCAAATAAACTGCAGGGTTTGACATTTTTTTGTCATACAGAACGGCTTGTTCTCTTTCAAGGTTATTGCGAAACTTCATAAGGTTGATCTCGTATATACCTTTTTTTGAAGCAAAATCTGCAAAACTGTTTCTTTTAAATCCATTGGTCAGAAATGCCTCCTTGAGATTCGCTCGCAGTTGGGCAAAGTATTCTTTGCCATACAACAAAAAAACGTGATTGCTCAGAAGGTTCTTGATCTCAGGTACGATCGATCTGAAAGATGTTCTACTGATTTCCTCGATCATTGGGGCAATGATGATTGTAAATTGGTAATTGATGCTATCGGATGGTAAGGCAAAATTGTTAATTCCATTGCGCAACAAAGGGAGCGTATCCAATTTATATTGAACGGTAAGTTTGTTCTTGCCTTTATTGTTGATTAATTTGTACAGGTTGGTAACGGCTCTGTCGGTTCGGTCTCTTTGTACCAGAAGATCTGTTTTTTCCTCTTTGCCCAGACTGGTACTGTAACCAATGGAATACCCCCTCTCTTGTTGTAATTGATGAATGACATCCGATAAGGTTTCTGCAATCAATACGTCTTCATATAACTGTTCTACTCTGTTCTTTGTGCTGATCTGTGTTGATGTTTTTTCTGCAATAAAATAAAACAACGTCCCAAGTGGAAGTAAGGAGATGAGAAGCAGTTTATTTTTAATCGACATGTTGTGGGTAAAATTTTTCATTGAGCTAGTTAAATTATTGTTTGGTTGAAATGTCCTCATCAAAGGGTAAACAGTAGACCATAATAAAATAGATATAATAGGTAGAGGTAGTTATAAGCAAATGCTTCTTCCTAGCCTATAAGCATCTTATTGGTAAATGGTTTAAGAAAATTACAGCCGAAAGTTTATGGCATAAAGCAATGAATAAATGATCTCTATGAAGGTTAATGAACAGGGTTTTATAAACTTTCTTTTTATAACGGTATATTATAAGCGAATTGCTTTGTAATGCAAAGCTTTCAATAGTAAATATAGTAAGGTCGCTTCTACATTGAAGATAAGGTTCTTGGGTATACATACGGTAAGGGGATATAAATTAAATATACATAAAAGTAATCATACTTCTTACGTAAAAAATTAAAAAAAGGCTTTTTTAATGCTACGTATATCCCCTTGTCGCAGTGATATTTGTGTTCGTAAAAATACGGTTGTAGAACGTAGTTGTACGCTCAGCAATTGCTAAGGTGTTATGCTCTTTACCTCGTTGCAGAGGTATTGATTTCCTTTTAGAATTTCTGAAATGGCGTTAAACATTTCTGAAATTGGAGAGGTTTTGGTTAAATATCCCAAGGCTCCATTCTTCATCATTTGTTGGAAATAAGCTGGTTCTGCATGCATAGACACACCTAAAATGCGTGTATCAGGGGCATATTCATGGATCAGTTTCGTCGCTTCTATGCCAGTCATCTTCGGCAGGTTAATATCTATGATCACAAGATCTGGTAATAACTTTTTTGCTTGTTCCACCGCATCTTCGCCATTATCACATTCTGCTATAACACTAAACCTGGGGTCTTTATTGAGAACAAAGCTCCATGCTTTTCTGACAATGGCATTATCATCTGCTATTAAAATGGTCTTCTTCTCCATGATTTGATGTTTTTCTTGGAAGTTGCTAAAGGTATTCCGGAAAATGCCTTATTAGGATGTCATTCAGCATTTGCCGCGTCAATGGCTTATTGGCAAATCCGGATACATGGGGTGTTTCTTTGGCTTTTAGCTCATCATCAGGGTTTAGGGATGTAGTAAGCATAACAACAACTATCTTTCCTCTTTGCCCATCTGATAAAAACCTGTACTTGTCCAGAAACTCCCAGCCATCCATAGCCGGCATATTAATGTCAAGAAAGATCAATTCAGGTGCAGGAAAGCAGTTATTCAAATTTTTAAATCTACCGGAGTTCGTTAAAAAGTCCAAAGCATCCTGTGCCCCTTGAACCACTTCAATGTGTTCTGCACAATCTGCTTCTTTTAATACATGACAGTTTAAGAAGTTAGTAGGTTCATCATCGTCAATAAGTAAAATGCATGAAAGTCTTTTTTTCATTGGTTCCTAAATTAGTTCGTTAATAGTAAAATGAAATGTACTTCCTTCACCTGGTTTTGATTCTACCCAAATTTTTCCTCCATGCAGCTCAACAATTTTTTTGCAATGTGCTAGGCCAATACCAGAGCCTTCAAATTCGTTTCTTGTATGCAAACGCTGGAAAATAATAAAAATCTTCTCATGATATCGCTCGTCTATGCCAATACCGTTATCCTCAAATGAAAATTGCCAATAGTCATTAACTTTTCGTACAGATATTTTTATTTGAGGATGAGCATTTTCTTTCCTGAATTTAATTGAGTTACTGATCAGGTTTTGGAAAAGTTGTTTTAGTTCGGTAGGATAGCCATTGATCACAGGCAACTGATCCGATACAATCTCTGCATTTACTTCTCTTATAGCTTTATTCAGATCGGCCAGTACTTCACTCAAAACCACATTGCAATCAACCTGCTTTAATTCTGTTTTTCTTCCAATTCTTGAATAATCAAGCAGGTCTTTGATTAAAATTTTCATTCTGTCAGATGCCTGTACAATGAAATCAAGGTACTTATCTGCTTTTTCGTCTATCTTTCCCTGGTATTGTTTCTTGAATAACTCAACAAAACTGGATGTCGTTCTTAATGGCTCCTGCAGATCATGCGATGCTACATAGGCAAACTGTTCCAGTTCCTTATTTTTTCTTTCCAGTTCTGCGGTTCTAAGCTTTACCTTTTTTTCGAGGTTTATATTGGCTTCTTTGATCTGGTTCTCCAGTTGTTTCTTTTCAGAAATATCCCTGATCGCTGCAGATACCAGTAATCCTTCTTCTGTTTCCAACGGACTCAGACTGATTTCTACGGGGAATTCGGTGCCATCCTTTTTCTTGCCAAACAATTCCAGGCCTTCTCCCATTTGCCTCACTTTAGGACTTTCAAAATAGTGGGTCCGGTGACTTCTATGGGTTTTGTCATAGCGGTCGGGCATGAGCAATTCAATGGTTTTACCGATGATTTCATTACGCAAATACCCAAACAGTTTTTCTGTTTGTGCATTGATCAGTTGGATGTTTCCTTGTTCATTAACAATAACAATAGCGTCAGGAGCCGATTCCAGTAAATCACGGAACTTCCTTTCTGCCTTTTTCTGTTTCGTTATATCTCTGGATATCTTAGAAGACCCGACAATATTTCCTGATTTATCTTTTAATGCCGAAATAGTAAGTGAAACATCTACTTTTTTTCCCTCCTTGTTCAATCTTACTGTCTCGTAATGTTCAATGTGTTCTCCCTTTTTTATGCGCTCTAATAATTCCTCTTCTTCCCATATCAAATCATGCGGAAATAATATTTCGATATTTTTTCCGATTGCTTCCTGAGATGTATAACCAAAGATCCTTTCAGCCCCTTTATTCCAACTGGTGATTGTTCCTTCTAATGTTTCACTGATGATGGCGTCGTCTGTAGATTCTACAATAGATGCAAGAAGTCCGATAGCTTCTTCTGTTTGTTTCCGTTCCGTTATGTTGCGGATAGCAGCAGATACAAAAGTTCCCTCTTCTGTTGTCAAAGGACTTAAGCTGATCTCCACCGGAAATTCCTTACCGTCTTTTTTTCTGCCGTATAATTCCAGACCGGCACCCATTGCCCTTGCCTTAGGATTGGCAAAAAAGTTTTTCCTGTGTCCTTCGTGTTTGCCAAGGAAACGTTGGGGGATCAGTATCTCGACCTCTTTTCCCAGCAATTCTTCTTTCTTATAACCAAAGAGTTTTTCTGTTTGTGCATTGACAAGAACAATCTGTCCCAAACTGTTGACGATAACCATACCATCCGGTGCTGTCTCCAGCAAGGCTTGTGCTTTGCTGGCCACTGTTCTGAACTCGCTGGCTTTTCTCTCTATAGAAGATATGCCAATGATCTTTCCGGTTATGTCTTTTATAGGAGCATATGAAACAGACATGATTAGATTGGCTCCTTTTTTTGAAATTCTTTCCGTTTCTATTGGCTCTGTTTTCTCCCCGAATAGAATTTTTTCTCTTATGCTTTCAAATTCTTTTTGCTTTTCGTAAGGTAGTAATAAAGTGAACGGGTTTCCAACTAATTCATCACTGTGATAGCCATATATCGATTCTACACAATGATTACATTGTATGATTTCTCCTGATAATGCAATGGCAAATATGATGTCATTAGCATTTTGAAAGATCTCGTAAATCATCTTGGTTTAATGAGGTTAGGGAATTTTACTGGTTTATGAAACTTGGCTTTGGGGCCTGTCAGTTGAATATAAGGTTACTTTTAACGTACATCCCTGGCCTGGAGCAGAGTCGATCTCTACCTTGCCATTATACAATCGTGCCCTGTTGAACATATTGGTAATACCAACACCTTTTCTGCGTTGTTGCGGATCGAAACCTTTTCCATTGTCAATAATTAAGATGGAAATTTCTTCAGTCTTGTTTTTTATTTCAATCCGCACGTATGAGGCCTCTGCGTACTTGATAATATTATTGAGTTGTTCTTGTATGATCCTTAGAATAGTGATCTTCAGATTCGCGTTTAAGATCTTTTCATCAAGTTCATCTAGGTTCAGGTCTATTTTAAATGATTGCACGATCAAAAGGTTGTCTATGACTTCTTCAATCGATTGCTTTAATCCCCATTCAGAAACATTGCCGATAATAAGCTTTTTAGAAAGACTTCGGATTTCTTCGATCGCATCTGTAATGAGCTGCATGCTTTGTGATAAATGCTTGTCTCTGTTTTCCTGGTCAAACTCAATAAATTCTAGATAGAGCTTGGCTGCAATCAATATTTGGTTGACGTTATCATGAAGTTCCTGGCCTATTGTGGTTTTTTCATTTTCCTGGGCTACCAGCACTGCTTCTGCAATCTGTTGCTGTTTTAATTTTTGCTGGCGGGTGAGTTCTTTTGTCAGCCGGAATTTTTCTGTAACATCATGGATCAGTAATTGCCTTACCTGTTTACCCAGATAATCGATCAAATATGAGGTTACTTCAACGATGATGACTTTGCCATTCTTCTTCTTATGACGCCACAATTTTCTTTTTGTTATTGCGGTATTTCCCCTTTTTTCAATAAGCCGGAGAAGTCTTGGAACGTCTTCTTCATACATCAGGTTTAACAAGGTCAGATTTTGAAACTCACTGCGGCTGAATCCATACTTTTTTACAGTTGCATCGTTGACTTCTATGATTTGAAACGTTTCCGGATCATAAATAAAAGTTGGATGCGGATTGTTATAAAACATCTGGCGGTACTTTTCTTCCGCTCTTTTTCTTTCCGTGATGTCCTGTCTGGAGCCAATCATTCTTATAGGTCTTGCATTGACATCATGTATGATGTAACCCCTGTCATATACATAGGCGATAGTGCCATCTGTTTTGATCAATCGATATTCATCTTCCCATTTGTCCTTCTCCTTCTCTTGAATGAACTGCTTTAATTTTTTCAGAACACCTGGCCTGTCGTCCGGATGTATGGAGTTTTGCCATACGGAAACAGGTATAGAGTCATCCGTTACATCATATCCAAACAGCTTTTTATAATTTTCTCCAACAAGAAAAATTTCATCAGTCAATAAATTCCAATCCCAAATTGCATCATTGGTAGCTTTAGCCACCATATTAAAGCGCTCATTACTTTCCTGTAATTTCTCAATATTCCGCTTCCGCTCTAAACTATATTGAATCGATTTGAATAGAAGGTTTTCGGAGAATTCTCCCTTTACCAGATAGTCCTGTGCACCTTTTTTAATTGCTTCCACTGCCAGGCCTGTATCAGACAACCCGGTCAAGATGATAACAGGTATTTGAGTCGTTACTTGTTGAATACCCAAAAAAGAATCAATTCCGAAACTATCCGGAAGGGAGAGGTCTAGAAGTACAACATCAATATCATAGGATTGCAAAATATTTTGAGCTTCAGCTACACGGTCCGCAGTGTATAAATGGTCAATATTCAGGTGACTGGATCTTAGCATTTCTTCAATAAGGAACAGATCGGACGGGTTATCCTCAATGGTTAGAATATTTAGGGTATTGGTAGACGTTGTTTGCATGGAAGTTCAATAGTTGTAAATCTCTATTTTAGAGGCAGTAAAATTGAATTTAGCAAATAATGTTCTTTGTAGATGGGTCAGGATTAAAAATAGTAGCTAAAATCCAGATTTTGTTAAAGTCTTTGTGCTATTTACATATAATTAGTTTTGGTAAAGAAATGGAGTTGCTTATGCAATATAAGGAAAAATAATATAATATATTAATAAAAAGGTAGTCTATTTTAACTCTGGACTACCTTTGATATTCCAGACGCTCCGGAATGTTAAAACGAGTTTTACACTTGGTCTAAGAGCCCTACCGTATTTCTGCAACAGATAGATATTTGTTATGGTTGCTTGGTTAACTGAACATCATCAGCATAAAAATAGGGGGTGAGCAATAGATTCTGCCAACCAAGATTATCAATATTAGCTCCGTTAGAACCATTGGACGACAGTTTAATTTTGTTTGAACCTGAATTCAAGGTAACCGTATCCGAAACGGTAGACCAGTTGGTCCAGGCGCCTGTAGGAGGGAATGACAATCCTGGATCCACTTCAACATTGTTCACTTCTAACTTCAGGGGACGGTCGGCAGTAGAACCGTTCGCATACCGGAATTGAAGTATTACAGATCCGGAATCAACTTTATTAATAGTCCATTCAACAAAGTCGCCTGTGGTGTTTATAAAATCAGCAAAGCCGGTACCGGTAAAGCCTGTACGATTAGAAGCAACAATAGCATTATATAAATCAGCAGATTCTGCTTCTAAGGTTGTTGTGGGTTGCTGGGCTGTATCTGGCGATGCATTGATACAAATAAAACCAATTTTGGCTACACCACTGGTCACTTTAAAATTAAGAGTATTTAAAGGCAAGGAATAGGCGCTGTCTGGATAGGCTTTTTGGAAAGCGGCAGTAACAACCTCAGACCCTCCGTCAGCCCACAAGAACATGCCCGAACCTAAGGCCTTTCCATAAGCTGATAAAGTGTAATCACCATTTGGCAGATTTTGGAGCGTTTGGTAGGCCTTCCCATTCCAGGGCGTAGCAGAAGCAGAAAATTTAAGCCCAAACTGGCCCGATTTGGCAGCTATGGAACTGGTAGTAAAGCCCCCCTGGTTTTCAAACTGCCATCCATCCAAGGAATTTTCAAAGTCTGCATTTTGAAGCTGGTCGGGCGTTTTAGGTTGATCAGAGTCCTTGTTGCAGGAAGAATGAAGTGTCAAAACAAGGCACAGAAAGGTAACTGTTGTAAAGATTTTCATGTTGGTGTGTTAAGGGTTAAGAATAAAGATAAGCTAATGTGCTACTTTAACTTGTTAGTTAGCGTAAGTAAGATAGAAAAAATAGGGTGGAGTTTAAAGCTTTCAGGTAAACTATTTTTAAGTCCTGTTTTTCTATCCTCAAATGCGCGCAAATAACGATTGTAATTAATACCAGCATTCAGCACTTTAAACAAACAAAAAAGCCCCGAACTTTCGTCCAGAGCTTTAAAGCGTAGCGAGGAGCAGACTTGAACTGCCGACCTTCGGGTTATGAATCCG
>CBKWHA010000049.1:0-26475 GCA_966674115.1 uncultured Chitinophagaceae bacterium | reverse complement strand
GGACTGGCAAAATACAACTCCCGAACTAACCGCCGCCGGTAGGCCTGCTTCTTATTAACCATACTATTATTATAATCTTTAGTCTACAAATTTTATTTTTTTTCGTCTTACTATGCACTACAATCATTAGAGAAGCGGTCCTATTCCTGCAGCTTTCAGCTTTGCAATAATTTTGTTGCCGATGCTTTTGCCTACTTCCTGTCCATTGATAATGGCATCACGGAAATGTATTCCACCATACAACCTTGATATAGCCGCTTCTTCCGCCGCCTGCCGGAAAGATGTAAACAATCGCGGTGAAATGTCAAACATCATTTCCGAATCATCTACAAACGAAAAGCCATCACCCAGCAAATAAGTTAATACTTCGGCTGAAGCTGTAGAAATCACACTATGTCCGCTTGGATATTCCGGGAATGGTGGTGTTTGCAACAGCGGCTGCCATTTTACATCTATGTACCTGTTAATAAATGTTTCAGGACGTATCCTGTTGCTTCTGTATTTTTCGTCCCAGCAACTGATGAATGCATCCATCAAAGTTATGGCTACAAATGTTTGCAGCATAATATGATGATCAAAGTATAAAGATGCTTTTGTGGATACGATACCTGCAATGTTCATCCAATGGCCACCCGGACTGATCCTTTTGAATCCCAACGACAAATGACCAGAAGTTGCTACAGCAAATGGATTACAGTCCCAAAAAGAAGCAATTTCTATTTGTTCAGGTGTTGCGGCTATTGAAATGTCGTATACTTCTTTAGCCAACTTATAAAATTCACTGCTGGAATCCCTGTTATAAGGAACAGGCCTAGGCGGTATAAATTCGTTACAGGAATCTATTACTAAAGGACGTACAATTTTCCAGTTGGGTTCCACGGCCTCCATATACATTGGTGGTGTTGGATACCAATATCCATCACCTTTTAAAGGAGTGTACCGTATTCTGGCACTCAAATGATTGTAATGATCTGCCCTGGAAAACTTAATGATATGAGCAACCACCTCTTGTGCTATTGAAAAAGATGAATCAATAACATCTTGTGGAATTTTCCCTTTCCTTAACTGTTCGATAAAATTATCCTCTTCTTCCTGTAAAAGATAACCTGATGGCAATAACTGCTTACCTGTTTCCAAAATGCAAAACAATGCTGCAATTTTATAATCATATGCTTTGGTGTCATTATTTAATGATAACTCCTTGTAATTTTTAATGAAACGAAACGCCTTGGAAACAGATGCATTGTTCTGCGAAACAATTTCATACGCACCCAACAAACAATAAGCATAATACCTGCTGGCAGCAGGTGGGTTCACAACATCATGCATCATCACCTTGGACAAGGAAAAAACATGAGACTGAATGAAACCGGCAAATTTATCATCTACCTTTTTTTGAGCATAAAGGGAGCAACTGACCAAAAGCAGTATAGTAACCATTAGTTTCATAAAGAGATTATTCGGGCATTATATAGGATTGCAATGCTTCATTACAAATACCAATAAACAAATGTTTTGTACCATTCACCATGACTTCTGCTGCTGATTTTACATCACCCATGATACAAAGTCCGGATGTTGTTTGAGGAATATAGGTAAACCCTCCTTTACCATCTCCTGTTAATAAACAGCCGTAATTGGCATCAATGCTCCCAATCTTTAGCCGGTTAAATGAATGATTACCCAACAGCAATAAATCCATTTTTCCATCTTTGTTATAATCTTCGGTAAGAATCCTGGAGACCACAGAAAACTGGGCAGGTAATGGTAATATGCTTTTAAGAAACTTGCCATTCCGGTTCAAAAAGCAAACTGTTCGAATTTCAGAAACAGTTAGCTTATTCGCTTTATTCAGTTCATCCGGACTAAAAATCAGTGGCATTGTGGCGTTTGCATATTCTTTATAAGACGTGAATTTTTTCCGCATCGAATACATCTGTTCATTCAATTCATCCCTGCTTACATAAGGATAACTTGTTCCCTGAATATAAAAATTAAAGAATGGATCAATAGAACCATTGCCATCAAAATCTGCGTAGTACAACTCAGCCGGTTCCTTCTCTGAAGCTTTTATTTGTGTGTTGATGCCCAGGTTGCCAGCTATGATATCCAATAACCTATCACCGTCCACATCAGTAACTTTAAGACTGAACCAAAATCCTCTTTCAGGAGTAGAAAAAAATTCACTCGTTTTATCAATAAAACCGGAAACAGTATTATGAAATACCATTACAGGCATAAACTCTCCGCAGATCACCAGATCTTTCCTGCCATCATTATTTAAATCTGCCCATTGCGCATCAGTTATCATACCTGCATTAGTAAATGGCGCCATTACATCCCAATACATGCCTTTGCCATTGTTCCTGAGCAGGTAGCTCCGTGGTGTAAGCGGATAACTACCAGGAATAATCCTTCCTCCTACAAATAAATCCATATCGCCATCGTTATCATAGTCGCAGGGACGCACACAAGATTTACTGCTGGCACTAACATTGGGTAAGGCTCCTCTGCTTAAGGTAAATGCACCTTTTCCATTGTTAATATACAATTCATCCTGTAGGGAAATGGTGTTGGGCTCAAACAGCGAATAACCACCCTTTGCAATGTACAGATCGTCAAATCCATCGTTATCGGCATCAAAGAAGACAGCAGCTGAAATGGAAGACTTGGATTCATCGCCAAAAGCTGTTGAATCAACCACTGAAAAACGACCGTCCTTCTGCACATAAATCCTTCCAGGTTTATTTTGATCTCCACTAATAAACAGGTCGTCCAATCCATCTTTATTGACATCCCCTTTCGCCATAACCGGCCCTGTCTTTGAATACATAAACAGCATCAGTAATTGCCGCTTAAAATCATTCTCCGAAAAGTCCTCATGCTGATAAAGTATACTATGTTCCACTCTAGAAAAGAGAGTCTTTTCAATTTTTGTTTTAGGTAAAGTATTCTTTATTGTATTCTTATATTCAACTACCATATTTTGATTGGCAGCTATATTTGTCAACAATTGTATCGTACTATCAGGCCAAATGATTTTAACAGAATCAACTATCTGATGATTTCCCAAGCCAAAAAACAGGTTGGTAGATAAACACGAAAGATAACCTCTATTGGAATTCACTTCATTGTATTGTACCATACCATTACAGTACAGATACACCTTACTGCCGGTTACTGTATGCTTGCCTAAGCCTTTTAGTTGCAGGGATAAATATGCACTATTGAAGTACTCACGACATTGATTCTTGTAGATGATTGCATCGTCGTTTAGGTTATTGATCACCAAATCCAGATCGCCATCATTATCAAGATCCGCATAAGCCGCTCCACTTGAAATTTTGTTTTGTGTAAAGCCCCACTCCTTTTGCTTATTGGAAAAAGAAAAATCGCCGTTGTTTTTAAAAATGTAATTATAAAAATTTGTTGTGGGCATTGCTTTCACCAAATCCATCAGCAGCATGGGTTCTTTATCCATGGCCTTTTTTATTTTGTAATCACCCCAATAACGCAAAAAGTCCTTATTGGTATAGTCGCGTAAATAACCGGTAGTTACAAACAAGTCTTTATGGCCATCATTATCAAAATCGGCAAACAAAGGGCACCAGCTCCAATCCGTATTGGATACACCGGCTAGTTGTGCAATTTCACTAAATGTTCCATCGCCATTATTCAATTGCAGCATATTGCGCATATATTGCCGATGCAGGTTTTGACTCTGCATCAACTGGAAGGCCTCATAATTTTCCTGTAATTGCAATAATTTCTGACGCTTGTTATCTTCAGGCAACATATCTAGCGTAAAAATATCCGGAAGTGCGTCATTATTAAAATCGGAAATGTCGACACCCATTGAAAATTGTGAAATATGACGAAAGCTTTGTCCACTTTGTTCAGAAAACGTGCCATTGCACTTATTAATGTATAGATAATCAGGTTCATTGTAATCGTTGGTAACATACATATCCTGCCATCCATCTTTATTGACATCAGCCACGGCAATACCTAATCCAAAAGTAAGAGGGTATTGAAGAATGCCTGCTTTCTGGGAAACGTCTTTAAAATAATTCCCATCATTTTCAAAAAGTTTATTACCTGCCAGTTCATCTGTCTCCGTACGAAATTTAGCTAGCTCCAAATTATCATACTTCTTCACATTGTGGTTCAGCAAAAACATATCCAGGTCGCCATCGTTATCATAATCAAAAAATGAAGCCTGCGTACTATAGCTAAAATCATCCAACCCATACTCTTTTGCTTTTTCAACAAAACGCAAATCGCCTTGGTTAATAAACAGTTGGTTGCGCCGCATATCATCGTTTACTTTACCCGAATAGCATACATAAATATCCAGCCATCCATCGCTATTGACGTCAGCCATAGTTACACCCGTCTTCCAACCACCACTCCGTCCACCAATATCTGCTCCGGCCTGCTTAGTAATATCCTTAAATTTCAAGTTTCCAAGGTTAAGGTATAACTTGTTAGGCTTCATGTTGGCAGTAAAAAAAATATCTTCCAAACCGTCATTATTAATGTCACCAATAGCTACGCCACCACCATTATAAAAATATTCATAAGCCAGAATGTTCAGATTTTCATTCTCATTAATATTATTGCTGAAATTGATGCCGGATTCCTTTGAAGACAGTGGTCTAAATAATGGCTCTTGCGCCATTGCTGAAAGGAGCCCGGCACATATAGACATAACAAAGCCCAGAAGAAAGCATCTAAAACAGAAAGACATGCGTACTATTTTATGAGTTTGATAACCTTGTCCTATACTCATCTTTGCAAAAAAATATGTCCATTATTTATCCCACCAAACTCTTGAAGTCCAGGTATCCCCACCAGTTAAGCGGCTAACTGCTTCCTGGTAATTTGTTGAATTGAGTGTAGACTCTGTTAAAGGATACGGTTGCCTCCTCGGTATTACTCCACCAGAGAAACTACCTGGATAATTCACATTCGCCAGTTCAGGGTACCCGGATCTTTTCCAATTGTTCCAGGCTTCTACAAAATTTAAAAGTGTACCAGTGGTAACCCAATATAGTTCATTGATCATCTTTAGAGCACTCTGCGTAGAGGAAACATCCAATGGATGCGCAGCAGCATAAGCATTGGCTGTTGCAATACTGATGACGCCGGCTGGACCAAAGGCAGCTAATGATTGTATACCGCCAGAAACACCATTTGCAAAATGCTGTGCTGCAGTGCCACCAACATTCCAACCTCTTACTGCAGCTTCTGCCAATAATAATTCCGTTTCTGCATAGGTGAGCACAAAAATAACCCCGCTGTAGTCGCCATATACATCATTTCTAGGCCTTGAATATTTGCCAATAGGTGTAAAATCAGCACCACTACCAGTACCTCCGGGATAGCCTGGCGATTTGCTTATATCAGTAGCCCCACCATTCAAATCATAGCCATTAGGCATCCCTATTTGAATTGCAGGATCATTGTTGCCTGGAAGATTAATATCCTGATTGGCTGCCAAGCCTGCAGGAGGTACTTCTGCAATAACACCTAAACGAGGATCGTTGGTGCTTTTTAAAAAATCAATCAATCGCTTGCTCCATCTTACTTCATATAAGTCTCCAACCACATTAAGGGCCGCGGCATTGGGATTCCTGTATCCGCCAGGATCATCTGCTTTAACATAGGCATCATCTGCTACGCTGGCAAAAGTACCACCAGCCGCAGCTTTTTCAGCATAAGTCTTGGCAGTATTCGGATCGGCTTTTACCAAACGCATGGCTATGCGCAACATTAAAGAATAACCAAATCGCTTCCATTGCGTAACATCTCCTTTATATGGGAAAAGATCGGCAGTAGGACCTTGCTTATTAGGATCCAGCTTACTTAATGCAGCATCCAGATCACTGAGCATGGCTTTGTACACATTTTCCTGAGGATCATATACTGGTAGCGTAAGGCCACTCTTCGCCTGCAAAGCCTGCGTGTAAGGAATATCACCGTACATATCAGCAAGGTATTGTGCATTCAGCACCTTCATAATAACGGCGATATTGGTAAGATTCACCAGTTCCGGATCATCACTGGTGAGCGTTATGATCTCATTGGCCAGACTGGAGGAACGAAAGCCAATATTCCAACTGCGTCCCAAATAATCATTTGTATTACCAGATGGTACATATTTATCTGCATTTGAATAGTAATTGGCGGCACCGGAAGATGTAGAAGCAAATATTTGCATCCACCCACTTTGAAACAAAATAGCCCCATTATAGCCGGAAATAGCATTGATGTATTCCCACTGGCTGGAGGATAAAAAATAATTGGGATTGAAGTTCTCTGGAGTTGACCTGGTAGGATCCGTATTGATCTCGTCAAAGTCCCTGGTACACCCTGCACCAAACAATGTCAGTCCAAGACAGAGGTATATGATAAGTTTTTTCATTTTTACTTGTTGTTTTTGAATTTGAAGTTGGCATTAATTCCAAACGTTCTTGTGGATGGTAAACTGGTGCCTTCTATGCCTTGATACCTGATATTTGATCCAAAAGTTGCTTCAGGATCAATATTCTCAGTATTCTTCATTAAAATAAGCAGGTTACGTCCTACTAAGGAAAGTTGGATAGACTGGAATAATGGAATGTTTTCCATAGTTCTTTCCGGGAAGGTATAGCTTAATGTGGCCTGCCGCAACTTAATAAAGTCTCCATCCAGAACATGTATGGAGGTAACATTTTGTGCTAAAGACCTGTAGTATCCTTGTGCGTCGGCAGGAGTAGTATTTTTGCTTCCATCTTCGCGAACACCAACTGTAATACCTCCTTCCCTTCCTTCCAATGTCATTTTGTGTAATCCCCTGAAAATTGAATAATAATTGGTAG
Source organism: uncultured Chitinophagaceae bacterium (assembly GCA_966674115.1). GTDB lineage: Bacteria > Bacteroidota > Bacteroidia > Chitinophagales > Chitinophagaceae > Flavisolibacter. The sequence continues at coordinate 19,612 of CBKWHA010000049.1, read as the reverse complement.
CAGAAAGTACTTTATTGCCATAATTGTAATCTATTAAAAATGCGAAGCTGAAGTTTTTATAATTAAATTCATTGTTTACACCACCGTACAGTTTTGGCAGTACACTTCCCATTTTAATTAATTCTCCACGCAAAGGATAACCGTTGGCATCTACTATAATTTCTCCATTGGCATGACGCCTGTAGTCGTATGCCAGGATTTGCGGGCCGGCAAAATCTTTTACGAAGGCAGTAATGGCATTACCTAATGTCGCCCGGTTTTGACCTAAGTTCTGATTTTTTCCTTCGGGATCAGTTTCCAGGATCTTGTTTTTAACTGTAGTAAGATTTGCTGTTATATTCCACCTGAAGTCATTTTGCTGAATGGGAACTCCTGTTATCTGTAGTTCTAAGCCCGTATTTCTGGTAGAGCCAGTTCCTACCAAGCCGCTGGTGAAACCTGTTGCAGCGCTAAGGGTGGTAGGCATGATTTCGTTTTCTGTTTTCCGAGTATAGAAAGCGATATCAAATCCCAACCTGTTACGCAATAATCTCACCTCAGTACCAATTTCAATTTCATTTAAAGTAAAAGGCTTTAAAGTAAGGTTTGGTAAGTCTGTGCTAAAACTGCCTACGGGCACACCATTTAGTGAGTTACCTAGTGAATAATAGACTGCAGTTCTGTAAGCCTCACCTGGTTCGCCACTGGTATTGGCATACGAAACCCTTAATTTACCAAAGTTGAGCGCGGGTATATCTATTAATTCAGAATAAACCAGGCTGGCTGAAACCGACGGTGTAAAAATATCCCTGTTATTTGAGGGCAGTGTGGAATAAGTGTCGTATCGGCCAGTAGTATTTAACGTCAGGAAATTTTTATAAGTGAAGTCCATAGTGTAGAATGCAGATTGTACTTCTGTTTTAAAGAAGGTATAATCCCTGTTGAAGTTTCTGACATTGTTCCAGCTATAGAAATAAGGAAGAATAAATGGTCCCCCACCTATCTTTACTCTTTCTGACTGGTTCTTGCGGAGATTGGCACCAACCGTTACATCCAGGTTTAAATCAGTTGTTAACTTTCTGGTTACACCAACCAAACCGTCTACATTTAATTCATATGTTTGAATAGAAGCCAAATCCTGTAAATTACCACGTCGCTCAGTCGTGTATGCTGTTCCCCAGGGCTCAACCCTGAACAGACGGTCATTTTGTAAATCGTAACCTACACGTGCTTGTGCGTAAAGCCACTTTGTAAAATCATAGCGCGTTGTTATTGCAGAAATCAGGCGCTTTCTACCCAAATCATTTATATATTGATTGACAACAAACCACGGATTCGTTACAAATTCATCATCACTCCAACGTGTTTCAAAACCTGTTACCGGATCGTAGCCAGGTGCCAGTATTTCCTGGTTTATATTAGTAGCCAGGAATAAACCATTATTTGGGTTCATAGGACCGTCACTTAATTGTGGACGGTTGTCTGATTGCTCATTGATGTAATTGGCTAGTATACTAATATTCAGCTTATCAGTTATTTTTTGATCTGCATTCAGGTTAATTGATTTCCTTTCCAGACCACTATTGCGCACAATTGACTTGTTATCAAGATTAGAAAGAGATAAACGGAAAGAGCCATTTTCTCCACCCCTTGAAAGTGCTATGGTATTGGTGAAGGAAGAACCTGTCCTGTAAAAATCTTCCAGGTTGTCTTTGGCTGCAGTATAGGGATAGGTTTTACCATCAAACTGTATTACTTGAGACCCGTCCAATCTTTCCCCCCAACTCATCCTACCGGATTGTAAAGCTTCTGAAACAGTAGCAGGTTTTTTGCCTCCGATACCCTGGCCATATACATATTGAAAGTCTGTTAGATCCATAGGATCATCAACCATGTAGTTGATATTATAATCAATAGCAAAAGCACCTTTCCGGCCACTTTTGGTTGTAATTAATATAACACCATTAGAAGCCCTTGCACCATACAAAGCAGAAGCAGATTGTCCCTTTAAAACGGTCATTGTTTCAATGTCATCCGGGTTCAGGTTTCCAATGCCGTCACCATTGTCGGCACCACCCCATTCACCAGCACTACCTCTTTGCGTATTATCAATGGGAACACCGTTAATAACAAAAAGTGGTGATCCTGCAGAGTTCATACTCGGCATACCTCTTAAAAGAATTTTTGCTGTTCCGCCTGGACCGCTGCTGGTGCCTTTTACATTTAAACCAGCTACACGTCCGGAAAGTGATAAAGCAAGGTTGGTTTCGCGAGCCCTGTTCATTTGTTCACCGCTAACCGTAGTAACAGAATATCCCAACTTTCTCTGCTCTTTAGATATACCCAATGCTGTAACAACTACCTGGGTTAATTCGGCAGTGGTTTCATCTAATGCAATAATTATGTCGTTTTCGCCAGGTGCAACAGGAACAGTTTTGGTACCAAAGCCAACATAAGAGACTTCAAGTACAGCACTTCCGGCAGGAATGTTCAAGGTAAATGTTCCATCTGAACCTGAAATTACCTGAACATTACTGCCTTGTAATTTAACTGTGGCAGCAGGTAAAGCAGATCCTGTTTTTGCATCTCTAACAATACCTGTCAGTTGCCTTTGCGCTATAACTACTGAACTAAATAACAGTAGTAAAATCAGCAGTTGCAAATGTTTGATCATGTAGTGTAAATTTTAGTTAGAAAACTTTTAGTATACAGATCACTATGTGGGTTATTTCTTGCATTTATTACATTTAAATACAAAAAATATATTTAAAGCAGGCTTATGGTAATGTTTCAATTAGGGGGAATATAGGCTTTCAAGAGTAGATTAGTAAAAGACATTGCCTATCGGTGAATAGATTGATAAAAGCCCCTGCTTTACACTATGTAGACTATTAGATTACTGCACTTATTCCTGAGTAGATGAATCAAAAGGCCTCACTTATTCCTATGTACTGAAGATGTTAACCTTAATGTATATTAAAATTACACTATTATCCAGTTTAATAAAAGGAAATTTTTTATTTAAAAAGTACACGATGTCAATTGAAAATTTATAAAAGTTTAATAAGTCACTTTATAAAACTAATTTCTTAAAATATAATTCAATAATCTCTTTTAAGATATATAAATAAATGTTTTAAATTTTACCTTAAAGGCTTGATTACATAGCTATATCGATGATTAAAAAATGGAACCCTGTATTTTTCCATAGGCCAAGCACCCCAGCTATCGATGCCTTGCAGTCCCGTCTGTTGCAGGTCAATGTGCAGGTATATTTCATTACGTTCGTTCAATTCTCCTGAATGATATTGCTTCTTATTGACTTCAGGATCCAGGTCGTCGAGATGATAAGGCAGCGCTGCAAAATTCAAAAGGGTATCAACACATTCAAATCTTAATCCTTTACCCTGTTTATTTGTAAAAGATACCCACCTTACATCTGCCTTATTACCGCTTTCCTGAGGGCGGGCATAAGGGAAATATTGTTCTCTTATTGTTTGTTTATAGATGCCTACCAAGGACGCCGTTTTACGGTCCCAATAATTTTCCCATGGACCTCTGCCGTACCACTGAATTTGATCCAGTTGTTTATTCATCACCAGGTCATTACCTACACGCAGCAATAAAGGATACTTACCATTGATTGCTATAAACCTATTGGCTACTTTAATTGTACCATCGCCAAAAACAGTAAATTCCTGTTCGCTGGCAGCATCATTACCAACTAAACTTTTTTTGATAAAAATCTTTAAAGTACTCCTGTCTACCTGCTTAACATTGGCATCTACCAGCAGCCCTTCTTCATAAGCATTGCGCCATACACGTAATGACTTATTAAAGCCGGAACCAATGTCATTATCAGTAGGAGCCCGCCAAAAAGCAGGCTGCGGGCCCAGTTGTAACCATTGCTGGTTTTTGATTTTGTAGCTGGTAAGGACGCCTTTCACCAGGTCAAACGTTATTGTAAAATCTTTTCCTTTTATTGTGCATTTGTCGCCTGACCTGCTTACTTCCAAAGTTTTTTTTGTAGCATATTCTTTATCATTATTTATTGGTTCATTTAGTTGGAACTGATCATAAGCTATTTTATGTCCTGCTTCCAAAAACGGTTCTGCTTTTGGTAATAAATAATGAACATTCAAAAAGTATTCTTTTGCCGGATTTTGTTGCTTTTTTATAGGAATTGTGATGATTGCATTTCTTTGCGGTGCTACATCTAATGTCGTAATAACACCCTTTTCTATAATTTTCCCATCTTCAACAACTTCCCAATTTAACTGAACATTATTCAAGCTTCTGAAAAAATAACCATTGGTAATTTGAATCTGACGCCCACCCTTCCATTCCGTTTTTATGGGCTGCAACACTTTCTTTATTTCTACTGCCATCGGTGTAAGCTCGCGACTTGCAGTAACTACACCTTTTACACAAAAATTATTATCACTCAAATTTTCATTAACGGGCCCTCCTAAAGGAAAATCACCTCCATATGCCTTGATCCGTTTTCCGTTTTTTACAGTATCAATAGACTGATCGATCCACTCCCATATAAAGCCACCTTGCAGATAAGGATGTTTTTCAATAGCTTCCCAATAATCTATGAAGTTGCCTAAGCTATTTCCCATAATATGGGCATATTCGCTCATGATCAAGGGACGGTCAGGATTACTTTGTGCATATCGAATTAAAGAAGGTGGACTGGGATACTGTGGCACCATCATATCAGTATTAAAATCCGACTCTGCCCGCTCGTATTGAACAGGTCTATTGTCCTTATTTTTCAGCCACCCGTAGCCTTCATAAAAATTCACGCCATTTCCACCTTCATTTCCTAAAGACCAGGTTACTACAGCCGTATGATTCTTATCCCTTTCATACATACGGCTAATCCTATCCAGATGTGGAATTAACCATCTTCGATCATTGCCTAATGTGATAGATAAATCATAGCCGCGGCCATGCGATTCGATGTTGGCCTCGTCCACAACATATAATCCATACTCATCGCACAATTCCAGCCAATAAGGATCGGGCGGATAATGAGAATGACGGACGGCATTGATGTTTAGTTTTTTCATCATTTCCATATCCTTGAGCATATCTTCTTTGGTGAGTGTATGCCCAGTTTTAGGATGATGCTCATGACGATTAACACCTTTTATAAAGACCCTTTTACCATTGACCAGAAAATTACGGTTCTTGATCTCTACACTTTTAAACCCTAATCTGTGCGGAATGACCTCCAGCACTTTACCATCTTTATCTTGAAGCGTTAGATATAAGGTATACAAATAAGGCATTTCTGCAGACCATACCTTCACCTTAGATATGTTTTTTTTAAATGTTACCGTCTTTTTATAGCTTCCTAGAACAGTGTGAAAGTCTGTTGTTGCTTCCTCTGTAATAACAAGGCCCTTTGCATCGGTTAACTGATAGGAAACTTTAAAGCTGTCTGATGGACTATGCCAGCCTTTATAAGCCTTGTAATTATTGATCTCTGCATTTATGTAAAGTACACCCTCTGTATAATTGTTATCCAGGGTGGCGCTTACTTTAAAATCCCTGATATCGAGTTTTGGCGTTGCATACAGGAAAACATCTCTTTCGATCCCCGAAATACGCCACATATCCTGGCATTCCAAATAACTACCATCGCTCCACCGGTAAACCTGTAATGCAATCAGATTTTCACCTTCCTGTACATATTTGGTAATGTCAAACTCTGCAGCCAGCTTGCTGTCTTCACTATAACCTACCTTTTGTCCATTCACCCAAATAAAAAAGGCTGACTTTACAGCACCTAAATGAATAAATACCTGCCGGTCTTTCCAGTGAGCAGGAATAACCACTTTCTTACGGTAAGAACCAACAGGGTTATTATCAACAGGAATATCATAAGGTGGGTTTAATTGATCATGCATTTTAGCGTGACCTGTAAATTCATAAGGCTGATTGACATATATGGGAAGGCCATATCCATTCAGCTCCCAGTTAGCAGGTACTTTGATATGTTTCCAATTAGTGTCATTAAAATCAGTTGTATAAAAATCCAGTGGCCTTTTGCGCGGGTCCTGCACCCAATTAAATTTCCATTCTCCATTCAATGAAAGGAAGAACGTAGAATTGCTTCTTTTCCTTTGCTGTGCCAACTGCCTTGTCTCAAAGGCAAAAGCACTGGCCCGCATGGGCATACGGTTTACAGACACAACATCCGGAGACTGGAGTTCATAAGGTAGATCCTGGGCATACAGGGAATATTCAATAATCAACAAGAGAGCTATGGCTAAATATCTTCTCATACATCCAATTACTAATGCTGTTTATACAGTCCAATTTCCGCCAAAGTAGGATTTAGCCTGGACGAATCAATTTTAATTCTTATGACACTTGCCTTTACGGTCGGAAACCGGAGTAAACGCTTATAGCCAACAGTTGTTCCTTCTGTAAGCTTTTTCCAATCATTGCCATCTTTGTATTCGACTACAAATTTTTCTATACGCTGTCCTACTCGGATGTTCTCCTGTAAAAGCAAAACTTCAAACGTTTGAGCTGACTTTAGATTAAATTCAATAACCGCAGTGGTATCATTTCCTTTAGTGGTCCAGTGGGTAGCGTTATTACCATCCAAACAAGCCTGATTGCTTTTCCCATTGTTGCAAATAACCCTGGCTCCCTTCAAAAAATTCTGCGCAAATGTTTCATCTCTCAGCCGCTTCCATTCCTTCAGGTTTTTAATATCAGCTTCATGGATCAGTCCCCTTTGATCAGGTGGTATATTCAGCAGCAACACTCCATTCCTGCCTACGGAACTAAAATAAATATCCATTAATGTTGCAGGTGACTTTACTTTATCATCTTCTGCCGGATGATAGAACCAACCGGGACGAATGGAAACGTCTATTTCAGCAGGGTACCATACCAGGCTTTTCGCTTTCCTGATTTTGGCTCTGCTACCCAAATCATCCTCCATCATATTGGTAGGTGCAAAACCCACCTCTTGTTGAGATGCAGCCGCAATATTTTCCTGTACCTGCGCATCAATTGGCACCACGCTCCACTCAGTTTCCCTTCCATAACCAGATTCGGTTCCTACCCATCTTACATCCGGGCCCATTACGGCAATTACAGCACCTGGTTGCAGTTTTCGAATATGGTTATACCATCGGTTAAAATCATACACCTGCCTTTTTCCATTGGGCCCTTCTCCATTGGCACCATCAAACCATACTTCATCTACCCGGCCATAGTTCATAAGCAGCTCAGTCAACTGATTGATGAAATAATCATTGTACCTGGCAGAATCGCCAAAATAGGACGAGTTTCTGTCCCAGGGTGAGAGATAAACGCCAAAGCCAATACCATATTCCCTGCAAGCATCAGCCACTTCTTTTACTACATCACCTTTTCCATCCTTCCAGGGACTGTTTTTTACAGAATGCTCCGTATACTTGCTGGGCCACAGGCAAAAGCCGTCATGGTGCTTAGCTGTCAAGATCACCTGCCTGATACCAGTCTCTTTACAGACGCGTACCCACTGGCGGGCATCCAAAGATGCAGGATTAAATACTTCGGGGTCTTCTGTTCCATCACCCCATTCCTTATTGGTAAAAGTGTTTACACCAAAATGAAGAAATCCGGTTAATTCCAGTTCCTGCCAGCGTAACTGTCTTTTTGAAGGCACTATATGCGCTGCCTTCCTGATGATATCCTGCTCAACATCTGTTGGTTGGATGGTCACAAAATTCTTATCAGTAAAAATTTGTCCTGTACAACTTTGAGGCATCAACGTTCCTGATACAAAAAATAATAAGCCAGTAACAAAATGAATAAGTGGGTAAAGGGCCTCTCTGCGCATTTGTTTAATCAATTTGATTAACGTATTATAACTGTTTCAATTGGAATTTTAATACCTCAATAGCTTCCTTCTGCCTTGATACTATGATATATAGGTAACCATCATTGATCATGGTGTGAGGATATCCATACTGACCACCCTTCCATAAACCTTCTTTTTTCAGTTGATACAAATTGTTTGCAACAATATAGTGTTGGCCAAACACCTTTCCATCCTTTGAAAGTGACAGTACTAAAGGATTACGGGCATAATGATGCAAAGTATCCGGAATACCTACATAATAAAACCTTTGATCAGGCAACTGCCCGAAATGAAACTTGCTGTCGTTATCTGTAAATTGAGTCTCCACAGGCATAGACCAGGTTTGTCCATTGTCATTACTTTCCGTCAACCATAATCGACCTCTCCATCCCTTTCCTGTCACCCGTAAAAGCGTATGAATAATCCCATCTTTCGTTTGAAAAAAAGAACCTTCGCAAAGCGGAGGTAACCCCAACTTTTCTGCTGGCGCATAGAAAGTAGCAGGATTGTCTTCTTGATACAAGGAATCAGGATAAAAACTGCTCATTTTCCAGCCTGATATACCTTTTGGATCATCTGTGTAGGGAAATGTAAAATTTCCACTTATGATCAATCTCCCATTGGCAATAGGTTGAGGTCCGAGATTAGGATTAACCGGGATATTTAAATTAATCGGTTCACTCCAATGTTCTCCATCAGCACTTAGCTTAGCCCAAAGTTTTGTATGCGTACGCTTGGGTGAGTACTCACCATAATAAGCCACAAGCGTGTCCCCAAACTGATGAAATCCTGCAGCCGTCAACACATTCAATGTGCTATCATTATAGCCGGATGGTAAAGACAATACTTGTGGCGCCGACCATTGCTTAAAGTTTCTGGAAACTGAAAAAACAACCCGTTGTCCGGGAGCATCTTCATCTTTCATGCCGTTAGACCAGATAGCAATCAACTTACCTTTAAAGTAAGTAATGTATGGATGGTGGGAATACATCCATTCATTTCCGGGAATATAGATAAAACTCCTTTCTACTTTTAATTTACGCAGCCCTGAATCATTGCTGTAATTATTGGTAATTACTGGTTGTTGGGCTGATGCGTCTTTAGCTAGAGAAAACAGCACAAACCCAAATAAAAATGCTATTGGCTTCCTGAATATACTGTCCGTGTTAGAAAAAACATATTTCATTGGTCTGGAATTATTGTTCATGCTGCCTTTCCTAAAAGAGCTTTCTTAAATGCACGCACTTCATTTTGATCTATGGCCGGGTTGATATAATCTCCTACCGGAGCAAATTCCGGTATCCTGAATTCCATCTTACTTTCCGCTGAATTGCGCAATGCGCCATGAAACTCGGTTGCTCCTGTTACCTCCGCCACTTGTTGTATGTTCATCGGGTTCAGTCCGCTCCCCGGCATGATGATGATCCTTTCACCTGCAGCCACAACAAGCTGCCTGATCAGGTCAAGGCCTTCCGGAGCTTTTAATTTTTGACCCGAGGTAAGAATGCGTTTACAACCGGCTTCAATCAACTCCTCCATCGCAACAAAAGGATCTTTACACCTATCAAAAGCACGGTGAAAAGTTACCTCCATAGGATAAGCTGCCTGAACAACAGTTTCTATTCTTTTCCTGTCAATGCTTCCGTCCTTTAGCAAAAAACCGGTCACCACGCCATTACAACCCAGTTCCTCGCATAATTTCACATCTGTCAACATCAGCTCAAACTCCTCATCTGTATACAGGAAATCGCCACTCCTGGGCCGAATGATCGGAAATATAGGCAAACCAAATTTTTCCCTGCACTTCTTCATATGCCCAAAAGATGGCGTTAGCCCTCCTTCTGCAATGGCACTACATAATTCAATTCTGTCTGCACCTCCCCTTACGGCAGATTCAGTTGTAAGAAAATCTGTTGTTGCTATTTCTATACGATAAGTCAAATTCAACTGTGTTTAAAAGAATAAATAATTGGTACAATTAAGATGATAGTTTAAAAATTAACTGCTTTTACATGCTAAGCATACTGATAATTCCTATGAAGGATTTTAAAAACTATTATCAATTGAAAAAGAAAAAGGATAAGCACCTGCGGTAACTCCTCTCTGCTTATTTGGAGTAGCAGTCATCCTAAAATGAAGGGTACCACCATTCATTAAGGTTTTATGACTGATCCAGTTCTTGCCGTACAGTTGCCCATTCAGGGATAAAGACTGAATGTACCTGCTTTCTGCACTATTGTCCGGAGCATTTATGGTCACCGTTTTTCCATTTTCCAGTTTTAGAGTTACTTTTTGAAACAGAGGTGAACCTAAAACATACTGATCCGTACCAGGACAAACCGGATAAAAGCCCATGGCAGAAAAAACATACCATGCAGATGTCTGGCCATTATCTTCATCACCGCAATAGCCATCAGGCGCAGGGGTGTACAATCGTTTCATCACTTCTCGTGTCCAGTATTGCGTTTTCCATGGCTCTCCCGCATAATTATACAGGTAGATCATGTGTTGTATCGGCTGATTGCCATGCGCATAATTGCCCATGTTCATGATCTGCATTTCGCGGATCTCGTGGATCACAAAGCCATAATAAGAAGCATCAAAAACAGGAGGCACTATAAATACAGAGTCCAGCATTTTAACGAATTCCTGCTTACCGCCCATCAAACCGATCAGCCCTTGCACGTCATGAAAAACACTCCAGGTATAATGCCAGCTATTGCCTTCGGTAAAGGCATCTCCCCATTTAAAAGGATTGAATGGCGCCTGGAATGACCCCTCTTTATTTTTTCCCCGCATCAACTTGTGCGCAGGATCAAAAAGATTACGGTAGTTTTGAGAACGTTTAGCGAATCTTTCAATTTCATCCTGTGGCCTCTTTAATTCTTTCGCTAGTTGATACAGGCAGTAATCCGCATAGGCATATTCAAGTGTTCTTGCTGCATTTTCATTGATACCTACATTGTAAGGAACAAACCCAAGCTGGTTGTAATAACCAACCCCTTTACGTCCGACAGAACTTAACGGCCCCTCGTTTTCTGAATTTTTTATAAGCGCCTCATACAGCATTTTGATATCGTAACCCCTTAAGCCTTTCAGATAAGCATCTGCAATTATGGAAGCAGAGTTGGACCCGATCATACAATCCCTGTGTCCGGGACTGGCCCATTCTGGCAGCCAGCCACTTTCCTTATAGGCGTTTACCAGGCCCTCCTGAATTTGTGCATTCAGGGAAGGGAACATTAGATTGAAGAAAGGAAATACCGCCCGGAAGGTATCCCAAAAGCCGTTATCAGTAAACATATATCCTGGCAACACCTTGCCGTTGTAAGGGCTATAATGAATTACTTTGCCGGTAGCATCCAGCTCATAAAATTTCCTGGGGAACAACATGGTCCGGTAAAGACAAGAATAAAATGTTTTCTTTTCATCTTCTGTTCCTCCTTCCACTTTTATCCTGGCAAACTCTTTTTCCCAAATTGCTTTGGCTTTTTGCATTACTGTTCCAAACTCATCAGATCCAATTTCCCGTTGCAAATTTTTTTCTGCCTGTTCAAAACTGATAAAGGAAGAGGCCACACGTACGTGCACCTGCTCCTTTTTTCCTGTTTTAAATCCAACAACAGCTCCTGCATGATCTGCCGTTACTTCCAAATCATCTCTAACCAATACGCTGTCATGCCATACCTGTTTAAAAGTAAAAGCCTTGTCAAAGTAGAGGACGAAATAGTTTTTAAAGTTGGCAGGCACACCACCACTGTTCTTTGTAGTATAACCTATGATCTTATTTTCACCAGGAATAATTTTTATAAATGAGCCTTTGTCAAATGCATCAACTACAATGAAAGCACTGTCTGTCTGCGGAAAAGTAAAACGGAAAGAAGCTGCACGCTCTGTAGGCGTGATCTCTGTAACCACATCATGGTCTGCCAGGTAAACACTGTAATAATAAGGCCTGGCAGTTTCCGCTTTATGCGAGAACCAGCTTGCTCTCTCTACTTCCCTAAACTTTAATGTACCCGTAACCGGCATGATGGAGAACTGGCCGTAATCGTTGATCCATGGAGAGGGCTGGTGCGTCTGTTTAAAGCCCCTGATCTTTTCAGCATCATAAGTATATACCCAGCCATCACCCATCTTACCTGTTTGCGGCACCCAGAAATTCATACCCCAGGGCAATGCAATAGCAGGATAAGTATTACCGGTTGATAAACTATGCTTTGAAGCTGTACCCATTAAAGGATTAGCCATGTCAATTATACTGCTGAATTTTGAAACCTGTTGGGTAAAAGCATGCTGGAATAACAAACAAAGTGAAAGCGGTAATAAAGTTCCTCTGATATATTGTATTGGACGCAGCATTGAATTATATTTAAATCTTACTGTTTGATAGTAATCCTTCCTTGTATACTTTCCATAAAAACTCTCCAAATATGGTGTTTGCCCAGGCAAACCATTTACGTGTAAACTTGGCGGGATCGTCTTTATGAAAAGATTCATGCATGAAACCAGTACCCCCATGAGTCTTGCGTAGCGTTTCAATGCATGCCCTAATTTCCTCCTTATTATTGCTGGTTAACCCTCTGGTGATGATGCTTAGTGGCCAGATCATGTCCATACCGGCATGAGGCCCTCCAATACCTTCTCCTGCTTTTCCTTTAAAGAAAAACGGATTGTTTTCAGACAACAGCATCTTGCGGGTATTCAAATAGATGAGATCTGTTTTAGGAACAGCACCCAGGTATGGCAATGACAATAAACTAGGAAGATTGGCATCATCCATTAGGTTGAAACTTCCAAAGCCATTCACCTCATAAGCATAGATTCGTCCATACTGTGGATGATTAATGATGGCATATTTCTGTAAAGCTTTTTGCACTTCCTGGGCCAGGTTACGCAGATCAATGGCCAACTGGTTGTCTTTTTTAATTGCCTGTATCATTGATGCTGCTTGTTGTAAGCTCGTTACGGCAAAAAAGTTGGAAGGAATCAGGAATGGAAAAATAGTAGCATCATCACTAGGCCGGAAAATAGAACAGATTAACCCAACAGGCTTTACCGGATAACCATAGCCTCCCAATGGCACACCATCTGTGGCCCAGGCAGTTGTCCTTTGAAATGTATAAGGACCATTGCCTTGCTTACGTTGCTGTTCTCTGAATGTCTTGAGGGTGGCCTTAATAGCCTGATGCCACTGATCATCAAATGGTGTGGTATCACCGGTAATCTTCCAGTAATGATAGGCCAACCGTATAGGATAACAAAGCGAATCAATTTCCCACTTACGCTCATGAACACCTGGCTTCATTTCAGTGATATCACTTTTCCACTCGCTTACCTTGTTTTCGTCTTTGTAAAATGCATTGGCATAAGGATCTTTCAAAATACAAAATGTTTGCCGGCTGATAACACCCGCAATAAGTTGTTGCAGATCCTTATCCTTTTTCATAAAGTTCAGATAAGGCCATACCTGGGCCGTACTGTCGCGCAGCCACATGGCATCAATATCACCGGTAATGACATAAGTATCCGGCCTGCCATCTTTCATTTCAAAATCGACAGTGGTATCGAGTGTATTGGGGAAACAGTTTTCGAACAACCATCCTAATTCTTCATTTTGTACATTCTTCTTGAATTCAACAATTGCTTCTTCTATAGCCTTACTATGAAACTTTCTTTGTTCGTAAGGTGTACGTACTTTAGGAAACTCACCGGAGACCTGCGCAAAAGAGAAGTTCCTCAATAATAATCCGGCTCCTAATAATCCGGTGTTCCGGATAAATTCATTCCTTTTCATATTTCGTTTATAAGTTTAGGGTAATTGACCATTCACCATTGACGATCAATGATCCTCAAAGCATCTTATTTATTCAAAAGCATATCACTTTCCGAAAGCTTCCAGTTATGATCAAAAAAACCAGCCATTTTTACTTCATTGCTGCCTGACTGCAGCATACCCAGACGAAAGATCATAAAATCAGGGAAACCACTACCACCTGCAAAATATTGATTCGCAAGGGCAGCATTCATACCCTTCAATCCTGTTCCACCTATTACTCCAACTGAATTCGTTGGGGTTCCTTTGATCGGCCAAACAAAATAGGCGCCCAAATCATCACCTTTCCATACCTGAACACCTGCTTTAATTGCATTGCGTTCTACCTGAATAGGGCAATCCTGCAGCAACAATTTATAAGCACTATTGGTAGTGGCATTTCCATAAATGATCACATTCCTACCTTTATATTGGGACAACGAAAAATCTTTATCCGCAATCACATCAACTGCACCATTTCCACGATAATACCATGTTTCTGCATCAAAACGGGCTTTGTCAAAACTCCATTTATTCTCTGCTTCATTGCCTTTTGTGCCAAAAACAAAAACCATTTTGTGATTAAAGGCTTCTTTGAATGTTCCATAACGGTGCGGACCTTTTTGTAACAAATCTGGTTTAGAGACAAGGCTCCATTGCTCATCCTGCTTCAACAAGAATATACTATCCTGATTGCTTTTGGTGCTATAGTTGATCTTGTTGGCATCATCCAATGAAATATTTATTGTAACATTATTACCAAATTCTGAAAGGCCTAACTTCAGCAATCGTACATTTTCCGTTGTTCCTGTAATTGTTTTATTTTTTTTATTCCTGTTGATTATAATCCGGCTGTATTGCAATGGATGAACTTGTTGTTGAATTGATGCCCAATGGTAATTAGCTGAAATCCCCGGACTGGAAGTTATAAAATTAATTGTATTGATGGTGCTATCCGGCTTTATTTGATGCCATCTGAAATAGTCAAACAACGGCTTCCAGTCAACACTCTCATCTCCATACCAATGACTTCCGCCAGGATACTCATAATAATTAAAGTCAGGATGAAAATCAGCGAGCAGCTTTTTCATTTGCCTGGCATAATTAACGGAAACTACTTTGTCCGAATCACCATGTAAAATGTAAACACCCAGTGGCTTGTAGTTATTGACCAAATTGAGAACATCACTTTGGTTGCTTGCTCTGAGTAACATTTGTTCCATTGGCGATCGGCTGGTATCAGGGATTCTCCCATCTGCTGAGCCATATTCTTTTAAGGTAGGATAACCAGCACAGGGTGCTATGCCAGCCCAATGATCCGGATAGGTGGCACCCAGGAACCAGGTACCATGTCCGCCCATGGAATGGCCTGTCAGGTAAATCTGTTTGGGGTCTGGCTTGAATCGCTCTTTGGCTAATTGCAACACTTCCAGCGCATCCAATCTGCCCCAATCCTCCCAGTTAAATCCACGTGGCCTGCGATTGGTAGCGGCTACCAGGGTACCCCAATCTTTTGACTGGTAAGCTCTTGCCTGGCCTATGGCTTCCACACCGGCCCCGTGTACAGACAAGAATAAAGCAGAAGATTTGATATCTGTATTTGCTATTTGCGGTGCAACTGCATAGTATTGAAGACTACCATCAATACAACTGGTAAATGTAGCGCTATACTTATCCTTATTTTCAACGGCTTCTAAAGAAATCTTCTTTTCATCAATAGCCTTCCCATTTTGTAAAAGCGTTAAAGAGCATTCAAGCTGTCTTTTTTGATCAACACTGCCCGCATCAAATGTAAAAGGAACCTTGCGTATGGACATGGCGGGTACAACAGGTAAAGTGGTGGCCACTTCATTTCCATTGATCAGACTTTTAATTTTTAAATCTTTTAATTCTTTTGAGGAAGTATTAAGCACAACAACCGCACCTTGCAAAGCTTTTTTGTCTTCGTTTAGAATAATACTTGGCAAAGTTGGATCTTCCACATGTAACATGACCGGTTTTTCAGGAAATACCAGACGAGCCTGCGCCATGCCGAAGGACCGTAAATAGATTTCATTGATACCTTTTTTTACCTGAACCGGTATATACAACCAGCCGGAACTATATGGGTCGCCTGTATGTGGCTCTCCATTAAAAAACAGGGCACTGTTGCCTTTTACATGCAGCAGTGCAGGCCTGTCCTTATCAGAAGTATAAGTCAGGTAAAGATAAGTGCCTCCACCACCCCATTCTCTTGATCTGAAGCGGTTCAGACTGTCTGCTTCCAGAGCCTTCCATGCCACGTTTTGTCCGCTATCATTGGTTCCAAATAATTGGCCTTCAACCGGTCTTTTTAATGAATTTGTAAAAAGCTGATAAGCCAGTTTATCCGAATAGATCGCTTCGCGTCCGTAACGATGTACCGAAGTAATTGCTAGTGCTTTCTTAAACTTATACACTTCCTGAGCTATAGTTGCTGAACCAAAACAAAAACCTGAAAGCAACAATAGAATAACAATCTTCTTCATATCTGCCTGTTAACTTTAAAGTGGATTGCCCTATGCTATCCATAACGTACTATCAATTTTCCGGAATAAAAAGACCACGCTTAATAATAAAGCATGGTCTTTTTATTTAACCAAACATTTCCAACCTATTTGATATCCCAGAAAAGTTTGGTGATTAAATTATCCTTTGCTTTTACTGCTTGATAATTTTCAGTGTTATACGTTTGCTCACTAGGTGCATACAACCAACGATAAGGAGGCTGTTTTTGTGCATTGGCAGCATCATCTCTAAAAGTTAATACGGGTGCATCTAGCCTTCTCAATTCTGCCCAACTTTCCATAGATTGTACAATACTGAAATGAATCCATTTTTGGGTGCCTATGAGCTTTAACTTATCAGCCGTTGAAGTAGCATTATCCCAATTAACCCCTGAACTGGCAATATAATTATTGATTTCTGTTGCAGTAGGTGCTTTAACACTATCAGCTGTATTATCGTTACTCAGAGACCTGATCCAATAATAATATTCAATTGATTGTTTGATACCATTTTCGTAAGCTGTCTGTGCTGAAGCATTATTTCCAGCTTTTAGGTGATATTCAGATATCAGATAACTTACTTCTGCACCATTTATCAATACTCCAGGAAAATATTCATTGCGGCTGAATGTAGAGCGGTTGTAAATAGACAAGGTACCTCCATTGATTAATGCTTCCTGAGCAGATGAGGTCAACATAGGATCTAATCCTATATATACACCACTATCGGCATTGGCACCTGTCTCAAACATAACCCTTAAACGGGGATCGCCGTTCGCATTCATATGATCGATCATGGCCTTACCAGCTATGTTCGCGTTCCAACCCGCTTCCTCTAATCCATTTCTGAAGAACTTGGAGGTAATATCAGAACTTACATCTTGCACACTCACCTTAATGTTTTCAGCATTTGCTGAAACAACTGGATATTTAGAAGGATCGTTTAGAATGGCCGCAATTTCTGAACTAGCTCTTGATTGGAAAGCAGGCACATCTGATACTCTTGTCAATATTCTCAGACGCAAAGAATTGCAATACTTTTTCCATAACGTCAGATCTCCTCTGTTGATAAGGTCCTGAGTATTAAAACTGGTTTTAATGCCTTGCTTTACAGTTAACGTATTCAATTCATCAGCAATTCCTTTCAAATCATCCAGTATATTAGTATAGATAGCGCCAGCCTCATCATACTTTGGTAAAGAATTGGCATAATCACCACCATTTGCTCTCAACATTCCGGCTTCAGCCCAGGGAATATCGCCATGCAGATCTACTACTTTTTGACTCTGATCGTAAAAAAAGATGGCAGCAGCGATCATGAATATTCGTCTGTCTGCCTGATCATCGGCATTAAGTTTAGCATAAACATTCTGTAACTCCCTATACTGAGTCAGAAAGTTATAAAAGTCATTCCAACGGTCACCTATAGCTGCAGCACCAGGTACATATTGGTTATCCCCGTTCACCCAGCCTAAGGCCTGCGTGTAGCGGTGAATAGTCGGCCTCAGAATAACAAAGTAGTTCCAGTAAGAAGGCATAACATATCCATGGTGCCCCTTTTCGGCATTGCTTCTCAAGAAAGTTGACTGAAAACCAGCAAACTGTTTTTCAACCGAAGTTTCTGAAACTTTTGAAGGATTTGCATAACTCTCTTCAAAATCAGACTTGTTACAAGCGGTAATACCAATTGCAAGCGCTGTAACGAGTAAAAAAAACATTTTATTCATACAATATCTTTTATTGCTTTTTCTTAATAAGATTTTAGAAACTTGCCCTCAGCATGATACCATAGCTCCTGGTTGATGGATTGGTACCCACACTGGTAAGTGTTTGCCACCATCTTGAACCAGCAGTGGTTTGTTCTGCATCCAGGTCTTTCAAAGTTCTGTATATATAGAACAGGTTACGGCCAAATACAGATAACTGAACTTTTTTAGCACCAATTTTGTTTACGAGTCTGGCTGGTATGCTATATCCTAAAGAAACTTCCCTGAACTTCACATAGCTATTCTTTTTGATATACAGTTCATAGCGGGTATTAGGACTGTACTGAGGTCCACCCCAGTTATACACTGTCCAATAATAGTCAGCCTGGGAAATAACATTTGTATTTTGTTGGCCATCAGTAGTCATGCCTTCCAAAAGCATCCCGTCATGATACACTTTTTCTCCATTTGGACCCTGAGCTGCATTTGTTTGAACCCCCTTGCCGTTAGCATCTAAATAATAGCTAAGACCACCATGCTCTTTGTCCATATAATTTAAACTTTCTTCCAAAAGCCCTCGACTGATCATCCAGTTGATACCAGTGGGCATCACATAACCGCCTATACGAAAATCAACCAAGGCATCCAAAGTAAAACCTTTATAAGAAAACGTATTGAAAATACCACCTACTGCCTTAGGCATTGCATTTCCTATTTTCACCATACTATTGGGATCAACCTTGTACATGCCGTTCGGATCAACAATCTTTTCTCCTTTGGAATTGGTAGCAACAGGATGCGCATAAAAGTCGCCCATAGATTGTCCAACTATTGATTTTAACTGGGCAGCGTTTCCATCATAATCAGCATGCAACAATTCATTAGAACCTGAGGCCAATTTTTCAACTACATTTCTATTCTGAGCGAAATTTATTCCTGCATCCCATCTAAAATGTGTAAGATTTACAGGCGTACCAGTGATGGCTACTTCGATACCTTTGTTACGCAACGTACCTATATTAGTTAAGACAGACTTTGCTCCTGAAGAAGCCGGGATGGTCAGTGGCAAAATCTGATCTTGCACTTGTGCATTGTAATAAGAAACCTCTAAACCCAGACGGTTATTCAGGAATTTAGTTTCCAATCCAAATTCTACTTCATGCTTTTCTTCAGGCCTGATATTATCATTTCCAAAGCCATCAGGATCACCTGGATTATAACCATTCATTATCGTTGTGTAAAGAACTGGTTTGCCACCAGCGGCTTGCACCCCTAATGTATTTTGTGTATAAGCTATATTAGCCCTATAGATATCAGGATAGTTACCTACTATACCCCAGGATGCTCGTACTTTACCAAAGCTGAAGAAGGAAGGCAAGTTAAATGCATCACTGAATATGAAACTGGAATTTACTGATGGATATACAAAGCTGTTATTGTCTGGGTGCATGGTGGAAGTTCTGTCTCTTCGTACAGTACCTTCTAAAAACAGGTAATTTTTAAAGCTACCATTGATCGTACCAATAAAGGCGTCCTTAACTAAGGTATTACGGTAGTTGAGACTAGTTCTTCCAGCATCATATGTAACCGGATTATTTGATGCTGCCAGGTCAAACCAGTTTTCAACACTTAAACCACCATTTGTTTCCAAAAATGAAGATGTTCCAGTTTCTTTAGTAGCAGTATAGCCACCCATTACATTCATTTCAAG
>CBKWHA010000048.1:0-26504 GCA_966674115.1 uncultured Chitinophagaceae bacterium | reverse complement strand
CATTGCTGATATTGGCCTTTTATATTGTAATAACGACTATGACAAAGAACGCTATTCAGAGTTGCGGGACATCAGCTTCCGCCTGATGAACCAGGTAAGTGGTTACAGTATAGAAACATTGAAAGCAACTTTTCCATTGGCCAAAGACTATCCAACAGCTAAAGTTGATATCAGGGCCTTTGTTCTTTCACCAGATAATAAAATACTGATGGCCAGAGAAAGCGCCGATGGCAAATGGTCCCTGCCGGGTGGTTGGGCCGATATCGGTCATAGTCCTGCAGAAACTATTATCAAAGAATGCAAAGAAGAAACAGGACTTGATGTATATCCCGTGAACTTACTGGCCGTATTTGATAAGAAGAAACATGCCCATCCGCCACAACCATTTTACATTTACAAGATGGTATTTCACTGTCAGGCAGTTTCTTCAGAATTATCCAAAGGGTTTGATGTTTTGGATGTTGGCTATTTTGATATCAATGATCTGCCTGAGCTTTCAACAGACAGGATCCTGAAAAGCCAGATTGAACTACTCTATAAAAAAGTATTATCCTCTGGCACAGAAACCTACTTTGATTAGTCCATTAGAGTAAGCTACTCATTGTACCTCTTCGTGCCATCGTATCTTTGTGGTTCAAACAACATTCAATATTAAGAGGCTGCAAGGCAAACTACATTGCCCTACAGCCTCTATTCATAACACGCGAATGTCAAACCCTGCATCTTTACCTAACTCAAAACACTCTGCCGTGTTATCCTGTCCAACTCTAAAAAAAATTAAACTGGCATAAATAGCTTTGTGCGCTGATGCTCCCCTTTAGGGGCTGGGGGTATGTCATGCTGTTGCTCCAACACACGCGCAAACAATTGTTCATCCAACAGATCTTTTACTGATTTAATAATAAAATCCGGAGTATATCCATATTGATCAAGGTCTTCCAGCTTTGTTACACCCGACAGCGTAAGTACAGTCGTAAAGCCCATAGAGCCTGCACCCAAAATATCTGTACTCATGGTATCACCGATCATGATCGTTTCATCTGTAGCCAAATCCAAAACTTTCCTTGCCATGCGCATCATCACGGGGCTGGGCTTTCCTACACTGAATGCCTTCTTGCCTGTTGCAAATTCAAGCATTGCTACATAAGCACCACAACCAGCCCTATAATTTCCATTACCAATAGGACAGTTAGGATCCAAGTTGGTGGCTATCAATTTAGAGCCTCGCATGATCATGTTGATTGCCTTATCCACCACTTCCAACATGATGGTTCTGCCTTCACCAATGATTACGTAATCAGGATGATCATCCACAATAGAATAGCCAACATTATATAATTCTGTCAGCAAACCACCTTCGCCAATTACATAGGCTGTTCCATTTTCCTTACGTGAAGCAAGGTACCGGGCAGTTGCCATGGCACAAGTAAAAATGTCTTCATCATTCACATGAAAGCCCATTTTACGAAGCTTGTAACATACGTCCCTGCTGGTACGCTGGCTGTTATTCGTCAAAAAGAGAAAAGGAAAACCATTTTCCCGCAGGTTATTAATAAAGTCTACCGCACCCGGTATAGGTTCGTTTCCGTGATAAATCACCCCATCCATATCGATGAGAAAGCCTTTTTTCCTCATAATCTTGTTCTTTAAGTATTAATAATCGTTTAAAAAGGCAAGCGGCTAGGGCAAGCTATCAAACACGTGAAAATGAAAATGCCTGCTTCATTGCTGCAGGCAAGCAGTTATGCAACATCTTGGAACAGTATTCCACTATGACTGGTCATTCAAACAAAGTTCAGGCCAAAGAGAATAAACAATGAACAATAGGCAATAAGCAATGGGCAATAGGAATCATCCATTTAAAAGGCATTAACAAACAAGATTGATTTGCCAATTTTCACTTGATCTCCTCAAAATCGATATACTCTCCTACATTATCGGTATTAGGCTTTTTACCATTGGTACTTTGAGAGGTATTTTGATCAGAATGAGTATTCGATCCATTATGTTGAGACTGTTGCTGGTGCTGATTCATGCGCTCATGCATTTCCCGGAAGCTACTTCTTACTTGTCTCGTGGTCCTGTAGATAGGAATAATAAAATTAAAGACCAGCCTGTAGAGCAGATACAATAAAAATCCGTAGAATATAATTTTAGCCAACATCATTAGCCCAAAGTTAAAGTACGCTTTTTAAGATTTTATAATTTGGAATATATTTAAGGAATCTCTTAACTTTGCCTCAGCAATGACTATTAGAAGGGAACGGAAATCGTTCCCTTCTTCTTTATACAACATGCAAAAAGAGACAATAATACAGGCTGTTGAAGAAAAATTGGAGCAGCTATTGGCGGACCACCCAACCCATTTTCTGGTAGAGGTGCGTGTAAAGCCTACCAATAATATCAAGGTTTTTATAGATGCAGATGAGGGTGTAAACCTCTCTGCTCTGATAGATTATAACCGGAAGCTTTACAAATTGCTTGAAGCCAGCGGCATGTTCCCGGATGGTGACTTTTCTCTTGAAGTATCCTCTCCCGGGTTGGATGAACCGCTGAAATTGCGACGCCAATACACAAAAAACCTGGGCAGGTTCGTAGAAGTTACACTCAACGACAGCACGAAGAAGGAAGGTAAACTGTTAGAAGCCACCGAAGACGGCATTATCGTCGAAACCGAAAGTGGGAAAGGAAAAAGGAAAGAAGTAAAACAGGAAACTGTTTTATTCAGCGATATAAAAACAACAAAAATCCAAGTGAAGTTTTAGATAGAAAGGAGCAAACTCCCCTGTCTAAACAAATTGTAAATCGTAAATCGTACTTCGTATGGCAAGTATCAACCTGATCGAGGCTTTCCAGGACTTTAAGGAAGCCGAAAATATAGACCGTCCAACCATGATGCGTGTGGTGGAAGATGTTTTCAAAACTTTGTTGCGCAAAAAATTTGGCAGCGACGAAAACTTTGACGTAATTGTAAACGCAGAAAAAGGTGACCTCGAAATTATCCGCCGCCGGATGATCGTTGAAGACGGCGAGGTAATTGACCCCAACGCAGAGATCGGCTATTCGGACGCCGTGAAGATTGAACCGGACTTTGAGGTAGGAGAGGAATTGTATGAAGAGATCGACCTGTACGATTTTGGCCGCCGTGCCATCCTTGCTGCAAAGCAAACACTGGCGAGCCGTATTTCCGACCTGAAGAAAAACATCCTGGCGAAAAAATACGCAGACCGCATTGGCGAGATCATCAGCGCTGAAGTTTACCAGGTATGGAAAAAAGAGATCCTGCTGCTGGACGAAGAAAGCAACGAGCTGATCCTGCCCAAAAGCGAACAAATACCACAGGACTATTTCAAAAAGGGTGAAACCATCCGTGCTGTGGTAAAAAAGGTAGATTTAAAAAATAATAATCCGGTAATTATTCTTTCCAGAACTTCACCTGACTTTTTGGCAAAACTTTTGGAAATAGAAGTTCCGGAAATATTTGATGGGCTGATCGTTATTAAAAAGATCGTTCGCGACCCAGGCGAAAGAGCAAAAGTGGCTGTTGAATCCTACGACGACCGTATTGACCCTGTTGGCGCCTGTGTGGGTATGAAAGGTAGCCGTATCCATGGCATTGTACGCGAACTGAAAAACGAAAATATAGACGTTATCAACTGGACATCCAATATTCAATTGCTGATACAACGTGCTTTAACACCGGCCAAGGTTACCTCTATGGAATTAGACCAGGAGGCCAGACATGCAAGCGTTTACCTCAAACCAGACCAGGTTTCTCTTGCCATCGGCCGCCGTGGTGTAAATATTAAGCTCGCCTGCGAATTAACAGGTTACGATATTGACGTATTCCGCGATACAGAAGGTGAAGTAGAAGAATTTGATATCGATCTGGAAGAATTCAGCGATGAAATTGAACCTTGGATCATTGAAGAATTGAAACGCATTGGCTGTGACACAGCGCGCAGCGTACTCGACCTGACCCCTGAAGAACTGGAACGTAGAACAGACCTGGAAAGAGAAACGATTGACGATATCAGAAAAATTTTACAATCCGAATTCGAAAAAGGATAAATTATCAGGCTTCTAAAGGGGAGTTAGGTAATTTTACAAAAAAAGGGCATATCCAATGCCCGCTAAAAGACAATATAAAAATCCACCTTCATAGTGGATTAGGGTAAATTAATATATGGCAGAAACAACAACACCCAGGTTAATGGCTGCAGCCAAAGAGTTCAACATTGGTAAGGATACCCTTGTGGACTTTTTGACGGCAAAAGGTTTTAATAAAGACGACCTGAAACCAACCTCCAAGCTTACAGAGGACATGTACCGTGCTCTGCAAGCTGAGTTTCAAAGTGATAAGGTGGCAAAGCTGAAGAGCGAACAGATTGACTTACCCAAAGGCGCAGCGGCGGAAGCCAAACGCAAGAGGGAAGAAGAGGAAGTTATCTATCGTGAGAAACTTGCTGCCCGCCCTGAAATTATCAAACCAGCAAAAAAAGAAGAACCTGCTCACGAACCGGTTGCAGAAGCTGCACCGGCTGAGCAACCAGAGCCTGCACCTACTCCAGAACCTGTAAAAGGGGAAACTCCTGAAGTGATTAGATTGGAAGCTCCTGAACTGGAAGGACCCAAGGTCGTAGATAAAATAGACCTGTCAGTGTTTGAAGCGCGGCCCAAAAAGGCTGAAGCGAAAGAAGAACAGCTCCAGGCAGAAGAACCTGTTGCAAAAGCTGAAACTATTCAGCCTCAGGTGGAAGCTCAACCGGAAATGCAGTCTGTACCGGAAATTAAGCCGGAACCGGAAGTGCAACCTAAACCGGCCCCCGAATATAAACCTGAGCCTCAGCCAGAGATTAAACCTCAAACAAAACCTGAACCTCAGCCTCAACCTGAGCCAGAACAGCCAACTGAGCTCCATCAGGAAGCCCAGACTGAATATCATCCGCAACCACAGGAAGAATCTGTGGAAGATCATCAAACAATAGAAGCATCGGAAGAAGTGACGCCTCAAGCTACAGAAGCCTCAGAAGCAGGCCCGGTAATCGAAAATATTAGAGCTGAAAGAATAGAAGGCCCTAAGATCCTTGGTAAGATTCAATTGCCAGTAGATAGCGATACCCGTCCTAAACACGATGAAAAAAGGAAGCGCAAACGCATTCCTATTGAAAAGAAGGACACCAAACCTGATTTCCACAAAGGACAGGCACAAGGCCAGGGCCACGCACCTGCTACGAATAGACCTCCTGGCGGATTCCAGGTTCAAAAATCTGCTCCGGGCGCGGGAAGACCAGGCGGCCAGGGTCAGCAAGGTGGCCGCTTCCAACGCGACCAGAAAGGAAGGCCGCAACAGGGTGGTGGAAGATTTGGCGGTCCACGTTTGACTCCAAGAGAAGAAAAGCAGATAGACGAAAAAGAAATTCAACGGAAAATACAGGAAACCCAGGCAAAACTGGCCGGCGGTACCGGCAAAGGTAAAAGCCTTAAAGCAAGGCTGCGTCGCGAAAAACGCCATGAAATGGCTGACGCAGCAGAAGGTGCAACCGATAACAAACTGCAGGTAACAGAATTCATCTCTGTGAGTGAGCTGGCCAACCTGATGGATGTATCCTTTGCAGAAGTGATCAGCAAATGTATGGGTCTGGGGATCATGGTTTCTATTAACCAACGCTTGGATGCAGAAGTAATTGAGCTGGTAGCCAGCGAGTTTGGCTATGATGTGGAATTCATCGACGTAGAAAAGCAAATGGAAATGGAGGAAGAAGAAGAGGTTGATCACGAAGATAACCTGGAACCCCGTTCTCCGATTGTTACCATCATGGGTCACGTGGACCACGGTAAAACCTCTTTGCTCGACTATATCCGCAGTGCCAACGTAGTAGCAGGTGAGGCGGGTGGTATCACCCAGCACATCGGCGCCTACCAGGTAAACCTGCCCAATGGCAAAGACATCACCTTCCTGGATACTCCTGGTCACGAAGCGTTTACAGCCATGCGTGCCCGTGGTGCCAAGATTACAGACATAGCAGTTATTGTGATTGCCGCCGATGACGCCATCATGCCGCAAACACGCGAAGCCATCAGCCACGCACAGGCTGCCGGCGTACCAATGATCTTCGCTATTAACAAAATAGATAAAGACGGAGCCAATCCGCAGAAAATATACGAACAACTGGCAGGTATGAACTTGCTGGTAGAAGAATGGGGTGGTAAATACCAAAGCCAGGAAATATCTGCCAAAAAAGGTCTGAACATAGACCTGCTATTGGAAAAGATACTGCTGGAAGCGGAACTGCTTGACCTGAAAGCCAACCCTGATCGTGAAGCCAGTGGTAGTATCATTGAGGCCACCCTTGATAAGGGTCGTGGCTATGTTGCGACCATCCTTGTTCAGAACGGTACACTGCACTCAGGTGATATTGTGGTGAGCGGACAGCATTATGGCCGTGTGAAAGCCATGTTCAACGAGCGGAACAAAAAGGTGAATGAAGCGCCACCTAGCACGCCAGTATTGATCCTGGGCTTGAACGGTGCACCTCAGGCTGGTGAGAAGTTCAAAGTATATGAAGACGAAGCTGAGGCTAAAGAAGTAGCCAACCGCCGTGCTCAGATTCTGCGCGAGCAAGGTATGCGCGCCAAGAAACACATTACACTGGATGAAATTGGCCGCCGCTTAGCCTTGGGTAACTTTAAAGAGCTTAAGGTCATCATCAAAGGTGACGTGGACGGTTCGGTAGAAGCCCTGAGCGACTCACTGCAAAAACTTTCAACAGAAGAGATCGTAGTGAGCGTGATCCACAAAGGTGTAGGTCAGATCAATGAAAGCGACGTAGTGCTTGCAGAAGCATCCGATGCCGTGATCATTGGCTTTAACGTTCGTCCTTCTATGCAGGCCAACCGCCTGGCAGAAGGAGCCGGTATTGAGATTAAAACGTACTCTATTATCTACACTGCGATTGACGAGATCAAGAGCGCTATGGAAGGTATGTTGGAACCAAAAGTTCAGGAAAAGATTGTGGCCAACGTAGAAGTAAGAGAAGTGTACAAGTTTGATAAAGTTACCGTTGCAGGATGTTATGTGCTGGACGGTCGTATCAAACGTGACAATAAGATACGCGTGATCCGCGATGGTATTGTGGAATATCCGAAAGGAGAAAACCAGCAGGCCGAACTGGGTTCACTCAAACGCTTCAAGGATGATGTAAAAGACGTACAAATGGGTATGGAGTGCGGTTTGACCATTAAGAACTACAACGACCTGAAAGTAGGTGATGTCATTGAAGCCTACGAGATCGAAGAGATCAAGAGAACACTATAATAAGACAGGTTGGTATATACTTAAAAAATCAAGGCCTCAGCTTAAAAGTTGAGGCCTTTTTTCTTCAGCCCTACATAAGCAGGGATTAAAAAATAATATAATGCTCTCATTATCCACTTGTGCAATGGCTGATATTGTGAAGACGTTTGAAACCTGAAAATGTTATATGTTCAGCTTATCACGATTCGCAAGCATTTCATTCAACCCCTCCCTTTCAAAAAGTATACGTCCAACCCTCAAGTCTGACCAACCTCTTTGTAACTGATAAGTAAAGCTTGGTATACCGTCCTTTAAATCACAGTCAACATAATAAGTGCCGGCCATTTCAGATTTGACTGCTTCTATCTCTTTCAATTGATGTAAATGTGTAGAAATAAAAAAGAACGACTTTTCAAATCCCAATAGACCCTTTACTGTCGCTGAACTTATTTCAACTGCATCCTCAATATTTGTTCCTCTGAACAACTCATCAAAGACAGCAAAACACCTTTTACCATTAGCAGCTTCAACAATGACCTTCTTTAAATTCATTATCTCACTCATAAATTGACTATAACCGCTTAAGATGTCATCATAAAGATTAATAGAAATGGAAATACAATCAAAAAATGGCATGACAGCTATCAATGCAGGTACACCTAATCCCAGACATGTTAGGCCCTGTAAGCAAAATCACATGGTTTTGGCTTGTAAAGCTGTTTTTTACTGGTTGTTGTAATACCGGATGATATAACTGTTCAATTGAAAGGATTTCATCAGAAAACGTAGGAAAAGAAAAACTATGTCTGGCAATGCCCTTGCTTATGGAAAGGTATACTTCAAATAAAAAGAACTGCTTCCAAAATGTTATAAACGCTCCTTTACTTGCTTTTTCTGAAATCATACCAGCCAACTCAATAATATGCTTCACCTTAAATCTTTGCTCCCGGATCAACTCTCCATAATGCATTAGTTTAAAACCGACAAGAAAATCATGTAGGCCTTGAAGTTCTTTTTTGTAGACCTCAGGGAAGCATTTTGTATCTATCCTATTCAGGTAATATGTTTGTAACTTATGAAGGAGCATTACAAATTGGATATACCTGCCCATGGTTTGGTGCCGCTCCTTTTCAGAAAGTAAAAGCCTTAATTTTAAGCCTTTTAGTGAAGCTTCTATAGCTGAGTAGTTGCTCAGAAAGGTATAAACCTCAAATAAGTCAACCCGTGAATAAGAATAATCTTCTAAGTAGCTGAGGTTTGCAATAAAACCCCTCAGTATTTCTTGCCGCAACAGGATTTCGTCTGTTGAAGAAAGTGGTTCGTTCAGCATGTCAATCAATAGCTTCTTAGAAAAGTCATTGTGTGTAAAATCAAACAAAGGCAATATTTCCTGTTGAATACGTAAGTCAGCTATATTAATCATTTAATGGACTTTTAAATTTCGTATTTCCTTTCACGCCCTTTCAAATCCTTAATCCCATACATACTTCCAGGTGCCATCCTTCATTCTTTTCCAAACAGTATGAAATACACCTTCATAAATAGTAGTCTTTCCGGCTTCATCCATCATGCTCCACTTATACTTTCCATAGGTATAGGCCATGCTGCCATCATCAGATACATCAACATAATCCGGGCTCCATTCTGCAGTAGCATTTTTATAAACTGGATTGGAATAATAGTTTTTAATAGCAAGATTACCATATATAAGAGAGTCCTTTCCCCTTTTTATAACTGCATTTCCGGCAGCGTATGTAAAGAAAGCATGTGCAACTCCATGAGTTTGTAAATCATCTTGGAACCTTTTCTCCACTGCCCTTATTTCGCTAATCAATTTTTCCCTTTCAGCCTTTTTTATTGATTGAGAGTAAGAACTAAAATGTAAGACAAACAAAAAGAGAAAGAAGATAATAACTTTATTCATGATTGACTTTTTTGTTATTGATCACTAAACTCCTATGTCTTCATTCCATAACGTACTATGGGTTTTTATAAAATCAGCCATCATTTCAATACACTCACTACTGTTCACAACATCAACTTCCACTCCATTTTCCTTTAGGAGCTTTTCTGAACCCATAAAGTTTTTATTATCCCCGATCACAACTTTTTTAATACCGTAAAGCAAAATCGCGCCCGTGCACATGGGACATGGAGATAATGTGGTATATAGAGTGCAGTCCTTATAAACAGAAGCCGGCTGTCTGCCTGCATTTTCAAGTGCATCCATTTCGGCGTGCAGCACCACACTTCCTTTCTGCACCCTCTTATTATAACCCTTTCCTAAAACTTTGCCGTTATGTACAATCACAGAACCAATAGGAATGCCGCCTTCTTCCAAACCTTTTTTGGCTTCATCTATCGCTTCTTGAAGAAAAATATCCATAGGATTTCGTTTCTATAAAATTTTATATATTACTCCTAATTTCATAAATTCAATTTAATTAAGAAACTGGCCATGTAGAATTAAAGTATGTGTTAACTCTTTAAAAATGAATCAGTATCTCATTTATGTTATTCCACTTTTTTTATTCTTTGTGGTATTTGAGATAGTAGCCGATGCAATTACACATAAAAAAGTATACAAGTTTGAAGATACGATTACGAATCTCAGTCTGGGTATTGGCCAGCAAATTATTGAAGCCCTGCTAAAAACATTATTCTCATTCCTATTCTTATGGGTTTACCAATATTCGATATTTAAAATCCCGGATACAATATGGACCTTTCTGATAGTGGTCTTAATCTGTGATTTTATTTATTATTGGTTCCATCGGTTTAGCCATACCGTAAATTTTTTATGGGCCGTACATGTTGTGCATCATCAAAGCAAGGAATTCAATTTAACCGTAAGTCTTCGGCAACCCTGGCTGCATAAATTTGCAGCTTTCGCATTCTTCTTAGTATTACCTCTTATTGGAATAAGCCCCACTATAATAGTTTTGGCATTTGCCTTTCAAACATTTTACCAGTTCTGGTTACACACCCGTTTCATTGGCAAGCTGGGCTTTCTGGAATATATATTAGTAACACCTTCCCACCACAGGGTACATCATGGTTCTAACGATAAATATATTAATAAAAATTACGGCAATACCTTAATTATATGGGACAAATTATTTGGAACTTTTCAGGCAGAAGACGAACCTGTGGTATTTGGAATCACCAAGCCATTTAATACCACCAATCCTATATGGGCAAATATTTATTTTTGGAAAGAAATAATAATAAGCGCCAAAAGCAAGACAGGCTTTTTGAATAAATCAAAAACATTTTTTCTGAGCCCAGATGAGATTTCCGAAAAAAAGTCTGTAACGGATAAAGAAGAGCACATAAAGCTTGCTATACCCACATGGCTTAATTGGTATATAATTTTGCAATACATAATTGTTCTTGCAGCTACTTTTTTCTTTCTATTAAAGCAAGATTCTTTTCCATTCATATTAAAACTGATCTCAGCAGTATTTATCATTTGGAGCATCTATAACTTTTCGGCCCTGATGCAAAGGAAAAAGTATTCAATCTTATCGGAATCTTTAAGGATAGTAATATTTTGTTTAATAGTTTATATAGTATTGATGTTCGTTAATTAAACCTGAATTCACCTACCATTCCACAGCCTTCCCCTCATCTCAAGCTTATTTGGTAATGTTTGCTTGAAGTTGTAACTTAAATAGTTCACCTGATTATTTAACCACAAAAACACTCAGCTATGTCCGACTACGCCCATCCTGAAATGCTGGTTTCAACGGACTGGGTTGATCAGCACAAATTTGACCCCAATGTTGTGGTAGTAGAAGTTGACGTAGACACACAGGCATATGAAGAAGGCCATGTTCCGGGTGCACTGGGCTGGAATTGGCAAACTCAACTGTGTGACACAGTAAGACGCGATGTGATCAGCAAATCCGAGCTTGAAAAACTGCTTGGAGAAAGCGGCATCAGCAACGACACTACCATCGTGCTGTATGGAGACAACAACAACTGGTTTGCAGCCTGGGCCCTATGGCAACTAAAAATGTACGGGCACCAGGATGTTCGCATTATGAATGGTGGTCGTAAAAAATGGTTGGCAGAAGGCCGTGAATTGTCAAAAGAGGCGCGCAAGCCTCAACCAGTAACTTATAAAGCAAAAGAAAGAGACGAATCAGTGCGTAGCTATCTTACTCAGGTAATGCAGGCTATGAACACGAAAGACTTTGTTATGGTCGATGTCCGCTCGGCAGATGAGTACACAGGTAAGATCCTATCTCCTCCAGGTCTACCGGAAACCTGTCAGCGCGGCGGTCATATTCCCGGAGCCATCAACATTCCCTGGGCGCAGGCTTGTAATGAAGATGGTACATTTAAAACAAAAGAAGAATTGGAAAATCTTTACGGGGGTAAGGGCATTAATGCCGACAAAAATGTGATTGCTTACTGCCGTATCGGGGAAAGATCGAGCCACACCTGGTTTGTATTAAAATACCTGCTGGGTTATCCTGCTGTTACTAACTACGACGGATCATGGACCGAGTGGGGCAACCTGGTAGGGGCACCTGTTGAAAAAGGAACACCAGCTATGGCTGAAAAACAAATGGCATCATGAAAGCAGAAGACTTCACAGAAGAAATAATGGAGCTGAATGGTACAAAGATCAAAGTAACCACTTACAAGATTGGACAGGAATATTATTGCCATGTTTATAGTACTGATCCTGGAGCTACCATTGCCCGGTCAAGCTCCTCGAACAAGGAGACTGCAATTGATAATGCCCTTCAAAAAGCAAAAAAGAGAATTTCACGTACTTCCTCTTAGTGAAAAACCGGGCTGATATAGTTTATACGATCATCAGTCCGGTTTTATCCTAAATATCATCTACTCCGTCCTTATACTTTTAACAGGACTTGAAGTAGCTGCTTTGATGGATTGATAGCTCACAGTAAGAAATGCAATGATAAGCGCTGCCATGCCAGCCACAGTAAACATCCACCAGCTCATATTGATCCGGTAGGTAAAGCCCTGCAACCACTTACTCATCAACCAGCCTGCTATAGGAAAAGCAATAAGTGAAGCTATTGCTACGAGTTTGATAAAATCCCTGGATAACAGGGTAACA
Organism: uncultured Chitinophagaceae bacterium; assembly: GCA_966674115.1. Classification (GTDB taxonomy): domain Bacteria; phylum Bacteroidota; class Bacteroidia; order Chitinophagales; family Chitinophagaceae; genus Flavisolibacter. Next base: position 14,109 of record CBKWHA010000048.1, on the reverse strand, counting down.
ATGCCCGCTTCACTGGCACCCAGCACCTTGCGCACCCCAATTTCTTTAATTCGCTTTTGGGTAGCAAATGTTGCTAATCCGAAAAGGCCAAGACAAGAAATGATATAAGCACTACAGAGTTTGGCATCGAAAGCACTTCTTCTACATTCCCTTGTAACAAGGGATAGTTGAATATTTTCAGGAAATTGGTGTCGGCGAAATAAATTTTCTTCTCCTCAAATTTTTTTGTACCGACCATTATTGTTCTTTGAAAGGCAGCAATCCTCGTGGCATTTTTTACGGCTGGTATTTGAGCTTTTATAGCAGCAGCCATTGCAGGCGGAACTACTGCTGCGTTTACATCCGATATTTTGGCCGTGATGCGGTATATTTTATCTGCGTTTTTATGAAACCTGTCAAAGCTGGATTCATCCTGCACCCATAAAAAAATAAGAAGACTGCACGCCATTCCCGTGGCCAACCCCAAAATATTTAAAGCAGAAAATAATTTATGTCTTACAAAATTGCGAATTGCTATTTTCAAATAATTCCGGAGCATATCCTCATATGACTTTATTCATACCGTACCGATAAATAACCATGCCCTCTATACAAATGTTTGGTAATCAAATACAAACAAGGCCGGTGATTCGTTCATATGTTCAAAATCGGACAGTTCTTGTACGATTCTGATATAAAAAGCTCCTAGCCTGTACACTATTTGTCCTCTTTTGACCGCCTCCAATCTCTGCCACCTCACCATAAATCACTCATCACTGATCACTCATTACTCTTCCTTACCAATTGCTCATTCCTGCCCCGCCCTCATTTTTCACATTTGCTTTTCTTTCAAAAACTTACTTTTGAAAACTTGTATTATTTTATGAAGAAATATATCTATATCCTGCTGGGAATTATTGTTTTCTCTCAGGCTGGTTTTGCCCAAAGCAAGAAAATTGTTGCCGATAAGATCATAGGCGTTGTAGGCGACCGCATCATCCTGCAATCCGACATAAAAAATGCCATCTCCGACATGCAGCGTCAGGGTGGAACTGTTCCGGAAAATGCAGAATGCTTGTTACTGGAGCAATCTCTCATCTCTAAGGTTATGATGCTCCAGGCCGAAAAAGACTCCCTGCCGGTTTCGGATGAAGAGGTGGAAGCAGACCTTGACCTGAGGGTTCGTGAGTTTATCCGCGTCTACGGTTCTCAGCAAGCACTGGAGGATATCGCTGGCAAAACCATTTACCAGATCAAAGATGATGCGCGCGAGTCTGTAAAAGAACGCAAGCTGGCCGAGGCTATGCAGCGCAAGATCATGGAGGGCGTAAAGATCACCCCTACAGAAGTAAAAGCTTATTTCGACCGCATACCAAAAGATAGCCTGCCTTTTTACGAATCCGAATATGAAATTGGCCAGATCGTTGTTTATCCGAAAGCTTCCCGCGATATGGAAAAATATGTAATAGACGAACTGAACAATTATAAAAGACAGGTAGAAACAAGGCTCACCACTTTCGACCAACTGGCTAAGCGCTTCTCCGAAGATCCGGGCTCAAAAGAAAGAGGCGGTCAATATCAGATCAACCGCAACGAAAAATCCTGGGATCCAGCTTTCATGGCTGGCGCCTTCAGGCTGAAGAATGGTGAAATCTCCCCCGTTATCAAAACAAAGTTTGGCTACCACATTATTCAAATGGTAGAGCGCAATGGGGATGAAGCCATCGTTCGCCATATATTGCGCATCCCGCCTGTAACAGAGATCGAAATTGAAGAAGCAACTACTAAACTGGACTCTGTACGGGCTAAATTAATAGCAGGTACAATGGACTTTCCTGTTGCCGCCGGTAAGTACAGCGAAGATGAAGCCGCTAAATATTCCGGCCCCTTTATTACCGGTCGCAGTGGCTCTAGCTTTGTTACCATCGACGAACTGGATAAAGAACTTGTAGCCGCTTTGGATAAAGTAAAGATTGGCGAGTATTCTCACCCCATGGCTTACACCGATGAGCGTGGGAAAAAAGCGGTACGGATCATCTACCTGAAATCCAGAACAGAACCGCACCGCATGAATATCAAAGACGACTATGATAAGATTGCACAAATAGCGCTAGAAGAAAAAAAATATGCAGCCCTGGAGAAATGGATGAATACCCGCATCCCAACTTATTATATCATGATTGATGCGACCGATGCCGATTGCCCGCAATTGCAAAAATGGACATCTGCTTCAAAGGCTACAGCAAGCAATTGATCTGCATCATTCCGTAAACGCTGATATGTCTTGGCAATATAAAGCCTGCTCCTCAACCAGAGCAGGCTTTATATTACCTAATAACAACCTCGAGGTAACTATCAGGATTAACTGTTAATAAAAACTATACATTATTTCATATATAAATATAAGTATTTAATAATCCTTTGTCCAAAACCCAAATACACTAAGTGTTTACTCCTAGCAGAAATAAATACAACATAAAAATTTTCTTATTCTGTTTTCCTAATTTTAATTTCGGGAAACCTTAACCACTCGAAGTAGAACTCACTTTAATATTTAAGCAAAATCCGATGCTATCCTGTGCCCTATCTGCAAATGAGAATGTTCCAGAGTTGGTTAAAGACTTTCAAGCTTTTACCTATTTGCCTTTGCCCGTCTGGTATGTAAGTCAGAAGAATCTAATGATACTTGCTGCTAATCATAAAGCAGAAAGTATTTATCAATACAGCCAGGCAGATTGGGAAAAGCTTTCCCTCTTGAGCCTTTGTGCCAATGCCACTCACGAACAGTTAATGGACTTCTTACAGCAGCCTGCTGATAGTGGCCAGATATTCATAATGCAGAAAAAGAATGGAGAAAAACTGTCAGACAAATTATACGTAGCGGAAAGAGTCTTACAGGATCAAAAGGTATGGCAAGTCACAGCCGTCAACGCTTCTTTAACAGGCATTCCGGTTCAAAAAGACGACCTGTCAAGTAGCATTGACCGCAACAAATTATATATGCAGCAAAGCTCAGAATGTACTTGGTGCTTCGAACTGGAAGTGCCCCTACCTATTACGGGCAACGTCACAGAAATGGTTGACCATTTAAACAGGTACGCCTACCTGATCGAATGCAACCAGAATATGGCCTATGTGTCGGGTAAAAAATATCCATCTGAGATCCTTGGTTTGCGGCTCAACATGTTCTTAGACTTTACACGCCCTGAAGTAACCGACTTAGCCAGTGCATTTGTGCAGAACAACTTCCAGTTGAGCAATGTAGAAGTGGAAGTAAAAGACCTTAACCTCACTGATAAAATTGTTGTCAGCAACTTTTCAGGTATCATTGAAAACGATGCGCTAGTAAGAATAATAGGTACACATCTGAATATTACCGACAAAAAAGAAGCTGAAAAGAAAATAAGGCTGCTTGCCTGCCTCGTCGAAGAAACTTTTGATGTATTGGCAGCCATGGACCTGGATTGGAAAAATGTATCCTGGAACAAGGGTGCAGAAAAAATATTTAAAATTACCAGCGAAGAGATCATAGGCAAAAACATTCGCGAGTTTATTCCGGACTTCACCTACCACAATACAACCCGCGATGATGTACGGGCCATTTTAAACGAAACGGGCTTTTGGCAGGGCGAAATGACTTTTATACGCCCTGCAGATAAAAAGCAAATCACCCTCTTTTCAAACTTCAGACAATTGAGAGATGAAAAAGGCTCGCCCGCAGGCTATGTGTTCTCGGGTACGGATATTACAGAAAGGAAAGAATCTGCCTTACAGCTAAGGGAAACAGAAAACAGGTTTGTTGAAATAGCTGAATCAGCTCCTGTTATCATATGGATGACCGATGAAAAAAACGGGATTACCTATGTAAACAAGGCATTTCTGCAGTTTATCGGATTAAACAGGGAGCAAGTCAAGAATTTTAACTGGAGTCATTTCATACATCCTGAAGACATTGAAAAAGTTAAGGAAGTTTACGAAGGACACTTTAAAAAATTGTTGCCTTTAACAGCTGTTTTCCGTGCATTGCACCGTAGCGGAGAATACCGTTGGGTAATGGATACCGCCAAACCCCGCCTGTTGGATGACGGCACCTTCCTGGGCTATATTGGCTCTATTGTTGACATTCACGATCAAAAGCTTAAGGAAAACCAGCTCCGCTACCAGGCCACGATGCTGGAAAATATTTCAGATGTTATTATTACAACCGATCTGCAACATAAAGTACTTTCCTGGAATAAAATAGCTGAAGAGACCTTTGAAATACCCTATGCAGACATCAAAGGAAGATTCCTTTACAACCAACTTGAGTTTGACTTTGGTATGACTAGTGAGCAGGTATTGGCAGAGTTCCTTGAAAATGGTATTTGGAAGGGAGAGGTTTGCACCACAAATAAAAACGGCAGCAAAAGGTATTTCCTATTTACAACTTCCTACCTCATTGACACCGATGGAAAAAGGATTGCCATTATGGGTGTGGGCCGCGACATTTCAGAACGCAAACAGGCTAAGGAAGAATTGATAGCAAGCGAGCAGTTTTATCGTAATCTGATTGCAGATTCCGGCAATGGCGTACTGATAACCGATATTTCTGGCACGCTCAAATTCGCCTCTAATGCTGTTCATACCATCCTGGGCTTTGATTCCAAAGAAGTGATAGGTACCAACTGCTTTGCCTTTATTCACCCGGATGATTTGCATTTGGCAATGGATTCTTTTCAGCTCGAAGTGGAACAGACTCCAATTGTTAAGTCTATTGAGATCCGTTTAAAGAAAAAGAATGGTGAATGGCTATGGTGTCTTGTGCGTGGGCACAACTTGTTGAACAATCCTTTCATCCAGGGCATGGTTATTTATTTCCATGACAATACACTCAATAAAAAAGCAAATGATGCCCTGAAAGAAAGTGAGTTCCGTCTCCGCACACTAATTCGCGATATTCAGGTAGGTGTGGTACTGTTGGATAAAGACTCTAATGTACTCCTGAGCAATAGAGCCATCAATGAGATGTTCCTGGTAACCGAAGAGGAGATACAGGGTAAGAATATATATTCTTATACCAGTGATATTACAGACGAAGATGGTGTACAGTTTACGCTCAAAAATTGCCCCGTACATAAAGCCATTAAATACAAGACCCAGGTCAACGATGTGGTCATGGGTGTCAACAGGCCCAAAGGCGGTGACAAAATATGGATCATGATGAACGCAGACCCTATTCTGGATAACGAGGGTAACCTGGTACAGGTCATATGCTCCATAAAAGACATCAGCGAGCGGAAAAAGCTGGAAAATAAATTACTGGTGGAACAAATAAGCCACCAGAAACAATTGACCCAGGCCTCCATTGATGGTCAGGAAAGAGAACGCAGGGAAATTGGTAAAGAACTGCACGATAACTTCGGTCAGCAGCTCACGACCATCAAGCTTTTCCTGGATATGGCCAAAAGCACTGCCGACGACAGCACAAACGAAATGATCAGCATGGCATTAAAAGGCATTTCGGACGTTATTAATGGCATGCGCCAAATGTCGCGCAACATTATGCCACCAACCCTTGGCGATCTTGGCCTCATCGATTCAGTTTTTGATCTCATTGAAACCATCAACCGTACACAAGCAATAAATATAGAATTTGACTTTTTTGACTTCCAGGAAACCTATCTGTCGGAAAATAAACAGTTAATGACTTTCCGCATCATACAGGAACAATTGAACAATATTATTAAACACGCCCAGGCCGAAAACGTAAGCATTAAATTGTATAATAATGAATACGAAACTTTCCTGGAAATCACCGACGATGGCAAAGGCTTTGACATTAAAACCGTCAAAAAGGGCCTTGGCCTGGCCAACATAAGAAACCGCGCCGAGATCTTCAGCGGCACAGTGACCATCAACACCTCCCCTGGTCATGGCTGTCAGTTGATAGTTTATGTACCCAATAAACAGGAACAAGTGCAGTAAAAGACCGGAAAGTGGTTAATTCCTGTCAATCAGTTAAATCCTTTCATCCAGAAGTTAAACCTATCAAAGAGTAGTTTAACTTTGCGGCTTCTTTTAAAATTCCCATGAGCGACGCGATTAAACACGAATGTGGTCTGGCATTCATCCGGTTAAGAAAACCTCTTTCCTACTATCAGCAGAAATACCAAACAGTACTGTGGGGGCTAAACAAAATGTACCTGCTGATGGAAAAGCAGCACAACCGCGGCCAGGACGGTGCCGGCCTCGCATCTGTAAAGTTGAATGTTGAACCTGGTTATCCCTTTCTTTCCCGCATTCGTAGCAATCAACCTCAGCCCATCGCAGATATTTTCCGCCAGATCGGGCAGGAATATTCAGAACTGCACAAGTACAACAACGATATTGGAAATCATCCCGGCCTGCTCAAAGGCCATTTGTCTTTTTTAGGCGAACTATTACTCGGACACCTGCGCTACGGCACCCAGGGAAAAAACAGCGCAGAATTCTGCCACCCCTTCATTAAACGCAACACCATTCCGGCCCGAAACCTGGCCCTGGCAGGGAACTTCAACCTCATCAATACTGAAGAACTCTTCAGTACTATAGGTATGCAGCCCGGCGACTTCCAGCGCCAGAGCGACCTTGCCGCCATGATGGAAGTGATCTATCATTTCCTGGTGAAAGCTGATGAAGAATCTCCAGGTAAGATGGACATCATCTCCGTCCTTAAAAAAGCATTACCCATGTTCGACGGCGGCTTCCACGTAGGCGGCCTGATCGGCAACGGTATTAGTTTCGTATTCCGCGACGCCCATGGTATCCGTCCCTCTTACTACTATATGGACAACGAAGTGATCGTAGCCGCATCCGAAAGAGCTGCCATCCGCACTACTTTCAATGTAGGTGAAAATGAAGTAAAAGAGCTGATGCCCGGCCAGGCACTGATCGTGTATGAAGACGGTTCTTTCCAGATAGAGCAGGTTTTGGAACCAAAAGAACGCCGCGCCTGCAGCTTTGAACGCATTTATTTTTCCCGCGGCAGCGATGAAAAGATCTACCGCGAACGCAGTGCTCTTGGCTATCACCTGAGCAAGCAAGTGCTGGAAGCTGTCGATTACGACCTGAAAAACACGATCTTTTCTTTCATTCCCAACACAGCCGAAGTAGCCTTTTATGGATTGATCAAAGGCTGTGAAGACTATTTGAACAAGATCAAAATAGAGCGCATTTTGTCCTGGAACGGCAATGTTGATCCCGAAAAACTTTCGGAAATGATCAATCGCAAGATCCGGATGGAAAAGATCGCCATTAAGGACGTTAAGATGCGCACCTTCATTACCGAAGATGTCAGCCGCTCTGAAATGGTGCAGCACGTATATGATATTACCTACGGCACCGTCCGCAAAGACCTGGATACTCTGGTTGTTATCGACGACTCCATAGTTCGCGGAACTACACTCAAGGAAAGTATTGTGCGTATGTTAAGCCGTTTGCAACCCAAACGCATTATCATCGTTTCCTCCGCACCACAGATCCGTTATCCCGACTGCTATGGCATAGACATGAGCAAACTGGGAGATTTCATTGCTTTCAACGCTGCTGTTGAACTATTGAAGGAACGAGGCCAGGAAAACTGCCTGAAAGAATTATACGAGCAATGCCTGGAGCTGCACCGCAACGATGAATTACATACCGTAAACGTAGTAAAGCAGGTGTATAAAAGCTTCACCAATGAAGAACTCACCAAAAAAATAGCAGAACTTATTGTGCCTTCAGATGTCAGCATCCCGGTAGATGTCATTTACCAGGGTATCGATAACCTGCACATGGCCTGTCCCAACAACCTTGGCGACTGGTATTTCACTGGTAATTACCCAACCCCGGGCGGCAACCGAGTTGTCAACAAAGCCTTTATGAACTACATGGAAGGTCGAAATGTGAGAGGTTACTAGAATTAACCTCTTTGCAATTCCTTAAATTCCAACTAAGTTTAAGGTATGAAAACGCTTCTTTTAGTCAGGCACGCCAAAAGCAGTTGGAATGACCCGGGTACAGATGATATTGACCGGCCATTGAATGAACGTGGTAAAACAGATGCACCAGTAATGGCCAAGCGCCTGAAAAACAAAGGCATTAAGATCGATACCTTTATCTCCAGTCCTGCCAAACGCGCCAGGCGCACGGCCCGTTACTTCGCCGAAGAATACGGGTTGGAAAAAAAAGATATAGTTGTAGAGGATAAATTGTACATGGCCTCCCCCTCTGCTTTTGAGGAAACCATTAGGGAGATCAAAGACAAACATGACGTTGCCATTCTGTTCGCGCACAACCCAGGCATCACCGACTTTGCGAATAACCTCACCCAGGTACGTATAGATAATATGCCCACCTGCTCCATATTTGCCATAACAGCAGATACAGATACATGGTCCAATTTTGACCAAAGTGAAAAGAACTTTTTATTCTTTGACTACCCAAAGAATCCTTTGGAGGCATGAAGAAGGAATCATCTCTCCAGATCACCTATTATCTTAGAAAGTTCCTTATCAAGCGGCCTGAAAACACCTGTTTGATAAGGGAATGTAGAAGCCAATGAAAGGCCAGATTGCAGGTTAAACTTTTCCTGCGCAATGCATAATGCCAGGCGATGTTGCATCAAATGCCGGGCAAGGCACTCCTGTTCAGTCTGGCCTGGAGTAGGAATTAAGATGCATTTTTTATTCATTGCCATTAAGTCCATTACTGTGCTATAACCACACCTGCTCACTACCAATGATGCGTGCAATAAGGCATCCATTAACTGCCGGGCAGGCAAATGGTTCTTAATAACAACGTGGGGAGCAGCATGCTGCGTATTTATTGCTCCCGGCACTCCTCTTACCAATAACACGGGGCTATGCATATCATTTAGCTGCAACAAGATTTTGTTTTCCAAAATACTGCGCTGAGGTTCTGGTCCTGATAATAGAATAAGTAAATGCTGATCTGCATCTATTGGCTGAGTTACCGGAAATCTTGACATAGGACCAATATATTTTACAGGAATCCGAGGAAGCACAGAAGGATGGGCAAGCTCACCAGCTAAATAAGGAGGTTGTTCATAATCGGGAACCCAGCATTCATCAAACCGGTTGATAAAATGATAATTGATCCTTTGGAGTGCTTTGTCTATCAACCGGAAAGGCGTCTTGATCAATAACTGATGGGTGATAAAAACAGTATAAGCCTGAGGGTTATAAAGCCCATACCGGTTATCAGAGATCACCACATCAAACCGGTACTTTTGCACAGCATCTTTTAACCAATTGTGCTCATGTTCCACGGCCTTCAGGATCTTTGGAACCTGCATCAACATAGAAATCGGTAAGCCCCTTTTTGTTGCAGCATAATGTATATGATATCCTTTTAGCTCAAGAAAAGGAAGGTTAGAAAACTCCTGCAACAGCAGTGTTTTTATTTTACCATCACCTGCCAGAAATACTTCATGACCCTGGCTGATCAGCTCATTTATCAGGGGTATACAGCGGGTAGCATGGCCTAATCCCCAATCAAGAGGAGCCAGTAATATTCTTTTCAACGTCTTTAATTTATTATTCACAGTATTTTTTCCGGGCTCTACCCATTTGAATACAATTTGCTTTTAATTTTATTTAAATTACAATTCAAATGAAAAAAAACTTTTTCTCTGTGGCATTGTTCTTGACGATGGTAATTATGATTACCGGTTGCCAGAAAAATTTCTATTCCGGTAATGGGAAAGGAAATAATTGCGGTTGCCCCAGCAAAAAGGGTATGGTTGGATATTAAAAGCTTCGTTATATGAAAAACCATAACAGGGACCTTTTACTATTGTACAGGACCCAGGTCAATCAGGAAGCGCTTGAAAAAGCGGTCGAATGTTTGCATAAAATTCTATTGAGAGTTGAATGCAATGAGGTTTTTTGCTATTCGCATGAATTGGTGAAACGCACATACATAAGCCGGAAACCCAAGACAATTCTTAAGGCAATAACAATGTATGAGTTGAAGCCTTTTTATTTCTTGATCAATAAAAATTAATTGCGCCGGTTTTTTAAACCGTACCCTTCTTAAGCACCTTCCTCCCTCTTTATACCATCCCCCGCAACTTTTACAACACAATTTCTATAAACTTTCTTCAGGTCTTACTGTAAAGCGGTTATCGAACCTTATATTTATCATTCAACCATTTTGTCGCCATAGCTCAGTGCATTAAAAAAGTTCTTTGTTTTTTCTCGATTCGGTTGGGCATCTTGCAGGTCAGCACACACAGTTATAGCCGTTTTAGAAGGGTCAAAACAGGGAAAAATTAGGCCTTTTTTTGCTGTTTTTAATGCTAAAAATATTAGCTTTACAACTTCAAAAAAATAAGAATGAAAGTGGCTGAAAAGCTTAATTTTAAGTACTCATTCTTCTAACTTTTTCAATTAACAAACATGTCAAATAGCGAAAAATTAAAAGCATTGAAGCTTACCATGGACAAAATCGAAAAGGACTTTGGTAAGGGTAGTGTAATGATGATGAACGAAAAAGGGGAACAGCAAATGGAAGTAGTATCTACCGGCTCTATAGGCCTTGATTCTGCCTTGGGCGTTGGCGGTTTACCCAAAGGCCGTATTGTGGAAATATATGGCCCTGAAAGCTCCGGTAAAACCACTATTGCAACCCATGTGATTGCTGAAGCCCAAAAGAAAGGAGGCATGTGCGCCATTATCGATGCCGAGCATGCCTTTGATAGTTCCTATGCTCAAAAGCTAGGAGTAGACGTTGACAACCTTCTGATCTCTCAACCGGATTATGGTGAGCAGGCCCTGGAAATTGCTGACCGTCTGATCCTATCCGGAGCATTAGATGTTGTGGTGATCGACTCAGTGGCAGCTTTAGTGCCTAAAGGTGAGTTAGAAGGTGAGATGGGCGATTCTAAGATGGGATTGCAGGCACGTTTGATGTCCCAAGCCTTACGTAAACTGACGGCTACGATCAGCAAAACCAACACCATTTGTATTTTCATCAACCAATTGCGTGAAAAGATCGGTGTAATGTTCGGTAATCCTGAAACAACTACAGGCGGTAACGCCCTGAAGTTCTATGCTTCTGTGCGCCTCGACATCCGCCGTATGAGCCAGATTAAAGACGGCGATGAAGCTGTAGGTAACCGTGTAAAAGTGAAGGTGGTGAAAAACAAAGTGGCACCTCCTTTCCGTGCTGCTGAATTTGACATCATCTTTGGAGAAGGTATTTCAAAGATCGGTGAAATATTGGATATGGGTGTCGAACTGGGCCTTGTTCAAAAAAGCGGTAGCTGGTTCAGCTATAACTCAGACAAACTAGGTCAGGGACGTGATGCTGTAAAATCTTTGCTGCAGGATAACCCTGCCCTGGCTGATGAGATAGAAGGAAAAATTAGAGAGAAGATCAAAGAATTGCAAGGCGCTTAGGCTCCCTTCTCATTCCTACTTTAAGAATATCATAGATCCCATCCGTAAAAAAAGAGGCCCTTTAATCGAAGGCCTCTTTTTGTTTTTCACTGGTTATTCATAGGTAAAAAAGAATGGTTCTTAAAGAGAATTGGAAATAATATTCCTACATATAAACAAGCGAGTACGGTCTTAGGGGTGGTTTTTCAAAATATGCTTAATATTTATTTTCTATAAATTGTGTATAATTTTCAACAAATACTTTGCCATATATATAACCCTATGATTTTTACTCTGATAGTAAAATACAGGACTTAAGTCCATTTCCTGTTACAGTATAAAACCATCTAAGCAAACCTTACTTTTCTCTACACAATTTCATCGTTACGATTGATTATCAATTGCTAATTCTATTTTCTCTATATTCACCTCTTCATTATGACAGGAATATGGAAGAAATAAGAAAATTAAATATTGCGAAACGAATTGCCCTGGTAGCTCACGATCATAAAAAGAGAGAACTGATAGATTGGGCGGAACGGAACAGGGAAAAGCTGGCCGGCCACAAATTATTTGCTACCGGTACTACGGGCAGGCTGCTGGAGGAAAAGTTGAAATTGCCGGTTACAAAATTATTCAGTGGTCCATTGGGAGGTGATCAGCAAATAGGTGCGTTGATCGCTGAAGGCAATATTGACCTGATCGTGTTTTTCTGGGACCCCATGGAAGCACAGCCACATGATAGTGACGTAAAAGCATTATTGCGCCTTGCAGTAGCCTGGAATATTTTAATGGCCTGTAACCGTACTACAGCCGATTTTATTTTGACCTCCGACCTGATGAATGAAGATTATACTGTGACCATACCTGATTATAGCACCTATTTGAAGAGAACGGTGTAATCGTTTCTACATTCGCTAATTTGCATGTTGCTAATTTTTTAAAATGCCATTTCAAATACATGCTCCATATCAGCCGGCAGGTGACCAACCTTCGGCAATAGAACAGTTGAGTGAAGGAATACTTTCAGGTGAAAAGCACCAGGTGCTGCTGGGTGTTACCGGCTCTGGTAAAACGTTCACTGTTGCCAATGTGATCCAGAATGTGCAAAAGCCAACGTTGGTGTTGACGCACAATAAAACCCTGGTAGCGCAATTGTATGGCGAGTTCAAACAGTTCTTCCCCGAAAATGCTGTAGAATACTTTGTGTCATACTATGATTATTACCAGCCTGAAGCCTACCTGCCCGTAACAGATACTTATATAGAGAAAGACCTGAACATCAACGAAGAGCTGGACAAGCTGAGACTGCGGGCCACTACCAGTCTGCTCTCCGGCCGCCGGGATATTATTGTGGTAGCCAGTGTGAGCTGTATTTATGGTATGGGAAACCCCACCGACTATGAAAGCGGGATCATACGCATTGCAAAAGGTGACCGCATTTCGAGGCAGGGATTTTTGCACGCTCTTGTTAACTCACTATATACCAGGACCAGCATTGAGTTTACCAGAGGAACATTCCGCGTAAAAGGCGACACAGTAGATATCAACCTGCCGTATGTAGACTTCGGATACCGGATCACTTTTTTTGGCGATGAGATAGAGGAAATAGAAAGTCTGGAAGTAGAAACCGGCAAACGCATTGGCAAGCTGGATAACGCCGCCATTTTCCCAGCCAACCTGTATGTGGCACCTAAAGATATTATGCAGCAAGTGATCTACGAGATACAGGATGAAATGGCTGCCCAGGTAGAATACTTTAAAAGCGTAGGCAAGTTCATTGAAGCACAGCGCTTAAAAGAAAGAGTTGAATACGACCTGGAGATGATCCGTGAGCTGGGCTTTTGTAATGGTATAGAAAACTACTCCCGCTTTTTCGACAGACGGAAACCCGGCACCCGTCCCTTCTGTTTGTTGGATTACTTCCCAAAAGATTACTTGTGCGTCATTGATGAGAGCCACCAGACCGTTCCACAGGTGAGTGGTATGTATGGAGGCGACCGCAGCCGCAAACTGACGCTGGTGGATTTTGGCTTCCGTTTGCCATCGGCATTGGACAACCGCCCGTTGAACTTCCATGAATTTGAAAACCTGGTGAACCAGGTAATTTATGTAAGTGCCACGCCTGGTGACTTTGAACTGGAACAGACTGGTGGCGTTGTAGTGGAGCAGGTAGTGCGGCCAACTGGTTTGTTAGAGCCTCCTATTGAAGTGCGCCCCAGCGTGAACCAGATAGACGACCTGCTGGATGAAATTGATAAGCGCGTAAAGAAAGGCGCGCGTGTTTTGGTTACTACGCTGACCAAACGTATGGCAGAGGAAATGGACAAATACCTGAAACGGATAGACATTAAGTCGAAATACATTCACAGCGATGTAGATACGCTGGAGCGGATCGAGATCCTAAGGGATCTGCGCCTGGGTGTTATTGACGTATTGGTGGGTGTGAACCTCTTAAGGGAGGGTTTGGACTTACCGGAGGTTTCGCTTGTTGCCATTCTGGATGCGGATAAAGAAGGCTTCCTGCGTAACGAACGCTCGCTTACCCAGACGGCAGGCCGTGCGGCGCGTAATGCAGAAGGGCTGGTGATCTTTTATGCCGATAAGATAACAGACAGCATGCAGCGTACTATTGATGAAACCAACCGCAGAAGGGAGAAGCAATTAGCATACAATGCAGCTCATGGTATTGTACCGAAAACGGTATCGAAGTCGAAAGACCAGATCATGG
>CBKWHA010000047.1:0-26646 GCA_966674115.1 uncultured Chitinophagaceae bacterium | reverse complement strand
GATTTCCGACTTTAAGCTGGAAGTAGAATCACCTTATCCCATTCCCACGCGTGAAACATTAAAGAGTAGACCCAAACCGTTACCCTACCCTAAACGCTATCCTAAATACTCGCATTTGGGTAAAAACCTAGAGCTGGTGATCACTAAAGCCTTGCAGGAAGAAGATGAGCAAAAGCGCCTCGGTTTCGCTAATGCCATTGCCTACTACATGAAGCTAGCTTACAACAACTGGCACAAGGACACAGTTCATGACGACGCCATCCAAAGTGAGTTGACCAATATTACCCAGGGCCAATTGGAGTTTACCAACACCCCATATGTAAAGGCTTACCGCCCGCAACAGGAGAGCCGCGATCGTGGTGGCTATGGCAAGCAACGCAGTGGTGGCGGCAAATTCCAGCGCCGTGACAATGGAAGAAGCGACAATCGCAACCGCCACAGCGGAAAAAAACGGTTTAAGTAACCTCCTGTCCCCTACAAAGGGAACTTAGGTCATACAGTAATTATTAAATTCAATATTTTTTATTACCAAGTAAAAAGCCCTCTGGCAGTAAAGGCATGAGCGCGGATGGCTCCCCTTTAGGGGCTGGGGGTGTGAGGCTGTACTATGTCATCATTCGAAGTAATAGGCGGAAAAAAGCTGAAAGGAGAAATTATACCCCAGGGTGCCAAAAACGAGGCGCTGCAGATCATCAGTGCTGTTTTGCTTACTGATGAAAAAGTTACGGTAAGCAACATCCCGGACATTATTGATGTGAACCTTTTGATAGAACTGCTCCAGGAAATGAACGTTAAGGTAGAACGCCCGCAACGGGATACCTGCATTTTCCAGGCAGACGATGTGGATGTTGATTACCTCCATAGTGAAGCCTTTCAGAAAAAAAGCGGCCGCCTGCGCGGCTCAGTAATGCTGGCCGGCCCTATGCTGGCCCGCTTCAGAAAAGCCTTTATACCCAAACCCGGTGGAGATAAGATCGGCCGCAGAAGGCTTGATACCCACATCCTGAGCTTCCAGAAACTGGGTGCCCGCTTTAATTACGACACAGAAGACGGCTTTTTCCACCTGGAAGCTCCCCAACTCGCAGGTACTTTCATGCTGCTGGATGAACCTTCTGTTACCGGCACAGCCAATGTAATTATGGCCGCCGTTTTAGCGGAAGGCACCACCACTATTTACAATGCCGCCTGCGAGCCTTATATCCAGCAATTGTGCAAAATGCTGAACCACATGGGTGCCAACATCAGCGGCGTAGGCAGTAATATGCTCACCATTCAGGGTGTAGAAAAATTGCACGGCACCGAGCACCACATGCTGCCGGATATGATCGAGATCGGCTCCTTCATTGGCCTGGCAGCTATGACCCAAAGCGATATCACCATCAAAAATGTAAGCCGCGAAAACCTGGGCATCATCCCCGAAAAGTTCCAGCAGTTAGGCATTAAGATGGAATTCATTAACGACGACATCCACGTACCCGCACAGGATCTTTATGAGATCCAAACCTACCTGGATGGCGGCACCCTCACGGTTTACGACCATCCCTGGCCAGGCTTCACCCCCGACCTGCTAAGCATTGTGCTGGTAGTAGCCACCCAGGCCAAAGGCTCGGTGCTCATCCACCAGAAGATGTTCGAAAGTCGCCTGTTCTTTGTAGACAAACTGATTGAAATGGGCGCCCGCATCATCCTTTGCGACCCCCACCGCGCAGCCGTGATCGGCCTGGAACGCAAGTTTCCCCTACGTGGCATCACCATGACATCACCCGACATACGCGCCGGTGTATCACTGCTCATCGCCGCCCTCAGCGCCGAAGGCAAAAGCGTGATCCAAAATATCGACCAGATCGACCGCGGTTATCAGTATATAGATATAAGACTTCAGGCTCTAGGAGCAGAAATCCGAAGAGTATAAAATCCAAAGAGTTTACTCTATCTAACATTTTTATTGAGCTCCACGGCAATAACAGTGAGATCTCCTTGTACCGGTTTAATTCCCTTTAAGGTGATCGCCTGCCCTTTTTGGCTTGTGTTTACTTTTTCTTTGGTGTACACATTATAGGCTTTTGTAACTTTCATTCCCTTATTCACCGGCGGCATGGTAAATGTATCTGAGGCATAATCGCCCAGGAAATAAATATAAATCTTGTTGTCTTTATAACAGAAGCCATACTGTCCGTCTACAGGTTCCCAAGGCCCTCCTCTGGTACCATAAATGGCTTCAGCAGTGGTATGCACCCAGTCGCCGAATTCCACTAAACGCTGCTCGATCAGCGGGGGAACGTTTCCATGCCGGTCCGGTCCGATATTGACCAAAAAGTTCATATTGCGCACCATACAATCAGCAAAGATTCTTTTGATATTTTTTAGTGGGGTGATGCTCTCCGGGTGTTCCATCATTGTAGTATAGCCCCAACCTGAAGCCAGTGTCATACATTTTTCTACCACACCGCTACGTATATTGCCTTTCACAGCGCCACTACCTTCTTCACAGGTATAATCACCAATCCATCCGCTCCGTGGATTTACCAGTATGTCGGGTTGGTATTTCCGTACCATGCCCATTAATCCCAATGGTTTTCCCGTCGCTTCATCAATGTCCCGGAAATAGGTATTTACAGGCCATTGACTGGTATCGCTTAGGTACTTGCCAGATTCCCAGAAATAGGCTGCATCCGCATCCGAACCATTTTGGCCGAGCCAGCCTCCATCCCAAAAGAGCTGGTCTATTTTACCATAGTTGGTCACCAACTCTTTTACCTGGCAATACAATTCTTCTTTCATCAGGCGGGCGTTTTCTTTGTGTGCAGCATCGGTCTTATAGCCAAATTTGTTTGGTTTCATATCTGTTCCCGTTACATCATAGTATCCAGGGAAACGCCAGTTAATGAGTGTTTTGTAGATGCCGACCCGTAAGCCCTGTTTACGGCAGGCTTCTATATATTCTTTTACGAAGTCGCGGTTATGCGTCTGTTTGGATGTGAACGCGTTCATGTATTTGCTTTCAAACAAAGCATAACCATCATGATGCTGGGTAACCATATTCATATACCGCATGCCTGTTTTTTTAGCCAAAGTCACCCATTTGTCTGCATTGAAATCCTTAGCATCAAAATACAAATCACCGGACCCAGGATAAGCCAGTTTACGGTATTCCTCAGGTTTGATGCCATTGTTTTCCATATACCATTCTCCTTTAGCAGGACCAGCATAGAGGCCCCAATGGATGAACATACCCAGTTTATCGTCCAGCATCCATTGCATTTTTTTATCAGGCTGCATGTCAACACCCCTATCTGATTTTACCTCACGTTTGGGAGCATCGGGAATACCTGAATAGACAACATCCTTGTAATCACCTGCTCTTTCAATGGTGATTTCATCCACCCAGGCAGAGGTGTTGGCCTGTGTATTGCCGAATATAAATTCCAGTTCACCGGTTTTCTGCCCGGCAGATACATGAAAACTGCGCTCTACCTTTGTCCAGGTTGCCAGTGCGGTAGTGGCACTAATGTTATTTTTTCCGAGCTGATTGATTTGCATGGTAAGATCATCGGCTCCACTCTCGGTACGCATCCAGGCTGATAACTTATAAACAGAAGCAGGTTGTAGGGCAAGATGAAAAGTAACTGAAGTGTTAGGAGCCAGCTTCATGGCCTTACCCTTGTAGGCTCCTTGTTCAAAAACCTGTGCTATCCCTTTGCTGACAGTCCAGTCGTTGGCATTGCTGTCAAATGTGTAAGCGGCGATGTTTTGTGCTATTAATGATGTAGAGATCGATAAAAAACAGACGCATAGTTTTAGACGATTGATCACATTACTCATAAATTCAGTTCATTACTTTTAGATCGTAAAAATAATCCATCACTGCATTTAAATACCTACCTGCTCGAAAAACCGAAAGCGAAAAAACAACTACGCATCCGGAATTTCCGGCTCGACTAACTTAACCAGCTTTTCTAAAGATTCCTGCCAACCTAAATAACACATCTCTACAGGTATAACAGAAGGAATGCCTTCCTGCAAAATTTTTATTTCTGTGCCAACTGAAACCTTTTGCATCCAAACAGAAGTTACCATCTCACCAGGAAGATTAGGATCGTCGAATTTATCTGTATACTTTAAAAACTCATTGGGTTTAATCTCGACATATCTTCCGCCGAATGAGTGACCGTTTCCAGTGGAAAAATTATGAAATGACATTCTAAAAGTTCCTCCAACCGCCACATTCATTTCATGTACAGTACAAAGAAAGCCATATGGAGGCAGCCATGATGCAAGTGCATTTGCATGAGTAAACGCACGATAAACTTTTTCAGGAGACGCTTTAAGAACTCTATGTAACGAAACACTGTTGTTGGACATAAGAATTTTATTTTTGATTACCTCTACTCGTTAGGCCTGGAAGTTCACCGTATTTTTTAGCGAACACCGTTCCAGTAACTTCATAAAATTAAGTTCTTTTATCGACCAAAGTATCGTTTCTTGTCTATGAAATTGCCCATACTTACAAATACATGATGTCTGATGTTGGAGCAGCTTTAATCTCAGGTTTTGAACGTTTGATCTCAGAAACAAAACGTAGAAAATTTTTAACCCTCCGTACTTTGTTGCGGTCTGAAATTTCAAACTCCTCACAATCCTCATCCAATTTTATCTTTTGCACGCAGCTGGTTGATTTTATATGCAAAATGGTATAGAACTTTGGCATGTACATACATTTGTCTTCAAAATGAGTATTGCTGTCTATTTTGTCAATTCCTAATGAGTAATACTTATCTACTATTTCAGTCTTCTCACGAGCGGTCAGGTGGAATTTTATTTTAGACGGTGATTTGCTTGTATAAAATATAGTAAAGACCTCATTTTTTAAATCATACTTATAAGAGATAGGAGTTTCAATAACAATTTCAATATTTTCCTCTTTACTCTGGACCTTAGCAGAACAGGATAATAAAGCTGCCAGGCAGCAAAAAAATAAGAACCGAATCATAAGGTATTTATAAAATGATGCACATCCTGGTAATTTCCATAACTATTTCGGCTAACGTCAAAGCATTTGTGTTTGTAGCGGAATTTGAAATCCTTCAGCCGTGTACAAATGCACATGTTGCCTGTTGCCTTATGTCGTATTAGTTTTGGCTCGTCTAATTATCCTGATAAAATAAATAACAAACAAAATTTGGCCAACTATAAACAGTGTCCACGCAATAGGAATTAGTTTCATCCGAAAATGTATTGCTTTCATCAATTTGTTTTGGTCTGTCAATTGTACGTCCAATAGAATGGATGGAAACTTCAAATAAATTGTTGTGGGAATTGTCAATACAAAGTGTATTGCGAATAAAGTCCAATTTGTTTTGTCTGTCCGCTTAGATAATAACCAATAACCTATTGTTACAAGTAGTAAAACAACAATAACGACAAGTCCCCAAATAAAATATGGCGGGAAAATTGTCGTGTGCCAACCTGGAACTACAGAGGTCGCAAAGTCAAACGAAAAGGGAACTGTCAGCAATAACAAAATGAGAAATGCAAGAAATGGAATATAAGGTCTTGTCATAATTTTTGTCTTGTCAGTGCTGATTCGAGTTTGATAATGTCACAAAAGGTTACAGGTAACGGTTCAGGTATTGCAGTTAGTGCAGGAAGCCCGTGTTACCGCAGCATCAGCCATGTTCCGTTGTTGATTAGTGATTTGCTGGCACAAGATAGCCATTGGCCTGCATTGAAGCAATATTCATGTTAGCGGTTCGTGCTTTTGTCATTCTGCTATCCATAAAATTTCTTTTTCAGTTAAAGGATTCCAGTCATATAACAACTGTCCAAATTTATTTAACGATGCAGGAACGGTTGTAATATAAAACTCGTTTTTATTTGTATAAGGCCGTTCCCCATTGTTATTTATGATTACGTGAATTGCCGAATTTCCGTTGTTTTCATAACAGAATACGTCCAAAAGAATATAATATGCCCAACGTTTACCAATTTCTCCAAGTTCATATTTCACCTTGTCATTTATTGTCTTAGGAAATGACAAAAGTCCAGATGCAAATTCTTTAAAGTTGTCAGCATAACCCTAGAAGTCAAGGGATGCTGAACTAATTCCATTTGTGAGTTCAATTTGGAATTGAATTGTGTCATCACCTTTATCAATATTTAGAACTGATAATTTAATTTCCTGCTTCAATTTCATTTGTCAATTAGGTCAATAAATTCAATTCCACCAACTCTTCCGTCTTTTAACAGATCAATTACAATGTCACCTTGATTCTGTTGTTCAAGTACAATACATTCGTCATGTTGCCATTCAGAACCAGGTTGGTTTGGATTACGAGAGTCAACAAAACAGTAATAACCTTTACTTGACCAATGTCCACCTTTACAATTACGCAATGCTGAGATTACGTCTTGTCTATCTGGCTCTTGTTCTTGAACCAATTTGATAATTTTTTCTATGTTGATCTCATCTGTCATAGCATGACCGCTAACGATCAAAGGTATTGCTGCTGGACAGGTAGTCTGTGTTACAGCAGCTACATCCTTATTCTGTTGTTTGATTATGGTTTACTGTCTAAAGATAGGATGATACCTGTCTGGCAGCAATATTTGTGTTAGCAGCAGGCTATTGAAAACTTTGTACAGTATTATCAATAAACAGTCTTGTAATATATCTGTTCATCTTTGACCGTGTCACCGTGTATATATCGCCTCGTAATTGCTGAGTCAAGTTTTAAAGATACCTTGTATTCTTTAGCAGGTAAACTGATTCCTTTTTTGATGTCTTGAACAATGGCTGTAGAGTCATTCTTTAATGAAAAGTAGAAATCCCACTGCCCCTTATAAGGAACTTTGGTTCTTTTACTGGTAGAATCAAAATGTATATAAAGTCCCTTCTCTTTTATGTAAAATAAAACTTCTTTTGCTTGGCCTGTACTAACTGGTGCAAATGAAGAGAAAATGAATGGAAAGAGAATTGCTGTAACGACTTTCATTGAAATGGCTGTTGAATGTGCTTGATGCTAACGGTCAAAGGTATTACCTCTGTGCAGGAAGTCTGGGATACAGCGGCTCATGCCTTATTTTGTCGTTTAATGATGATTTACAGTTTAAAGTTAGCACTTAGCCTGCATGGCGGCAATATTTCGTGTTAGCAGCTTTGTTATATGTGAAGTATTATTGAAATGCGGCATGGATTCTTTACTGGATAATAAAAAGTGTCAAGTTTAATCCGTTTTTATTGTCTGTACCATAAATTCTCCATTGGTTATTTTTTTTTGCCTGTTGCCGAACTCTTCATACAATACGCAATTGAACTGCCCTTTGAAGCGCAACCCCTGTTTCCCATTAATCATTATCTCTTTTACATTGTCAATAACGAATCTGCTGCCCGGCTGATTGACAGTTCGCACCACATTACCCGCACCGTCTTTACTGAGATGGGTACTGCTCCACCGTATGCCTGCTCCGTCATAGTAAAAAACCTCAACACGGTTCGTATTGGATTGGTTACGTACAACAAGAGAATCATATACCTTTTCCCCTTTACTAAAAATATTTTTAAACATTTCGAACGTTACTTGTGAGTTTGGTTCTCTTATATTTAATTGCCCAAGCATAAAAAACAGCCTTTCGGGGCTGTTTATATCAGCCAAGCTAAAAGAAATGGTATATCCCTTACCCCCTCCATTGTTGATAACAAGCGAATAGCTTCCCGCTGAGTACCAATCAGCGGGATAGGATTTCGTTACGGTATTTCCATCCATTATATACCGGAGATATGGGTCACCATCTAATTTGGTATCATTATCCTTTTTACAGGAAAGGCAAATGGTGAAAACAATCAGAAATAGAAAGTAAACTTTTCTCATAAGCTCAACATTATAAAAAATAATGTAGGAAGTTATTTTCAATGACAGCCTTATCCAAGCATCATGACCTTACATTTAATTTCGCCTTTTCTTAATTTACCTTCTATGTCCTTTTTATCAGCAAGTATTGCAATAATTTTCATTGCTGCTAACGGTTCAGGAGCTTTGCGTTCGTGTGGGAAGTCTGTGAACCCTCAGCTCTGGATAAAGTTATGTTGATTCATTGATAAACTGAAGGTGGTAGCATATTCGTCTGCCCACATGACGCAAAAGTCGTGTTACCTGCCGTTATTGTATTCCTGTTGCTGTCAAGTTACCAATTATATAAGGTTCTCCTTCATCATAACCAGCACCAAGAATTAATTTTTTCCGATTTTCTAATAATAGCTTTCTCATTGTGTCAACTGAATTAATAACTAACAGGTTAAGCAAGCCGTTAAAAATCAGGATTTCTAAAGCACCGTCACTTTCAACTTTAGATTTGACATTGTTATCAAGTGTCATGAAATCTGTTAAAACAATGTATCTATTGTCTGGCATCCACTCTGCTTCGCAAGCCCAATCCCCATCTTCATCGGGTGTTGATGTTGAACCACAGACGTGAATGGTAGTTGTTTCTTGGCCCGAATTAAATTCTGGGTCTGCCATTGTGAAAAGGCCAAAGTAGATGGATTTAATCTTTTTTGGAATGTCTTGTTTTGCAAATACTTCAGAAAGCCAGTCCTTAAATTCCTCCTGCATTCGGCCTTCATCAACATTCTCAAATAAATCAACTAATGTTTCAGATTTTACAAAGTTTCTTAAATCATAATAGCCGGAAACAAAATTCTGTTGAAGGTCAATATGATTTTGTAATGTTTGGTCAACTAAATCCCAATCTAAACTCATAGGAACTGTTAATTTATGATGGCAGGTAACTTTTTATTATCCGAACTTAAGCAATTTCTCACAATCCTATTCTTTTCTTCCTTCTTTGCAGATTTTCAGGCACTTCTTGGTTCGCGTTTGGAGTAGTCAGAATCGCAATCCCGAACAAACATGTCAAAACCAGCTATCCAGAAAACGCACCATGGCTATTTTGAATACCCAAAATGCGAACCGCACCATTGCCTACTGCCTACCAAGGAAGTTTGTCCAAAGGACTTCCAATACTTTCCACCTTTACCCTGCTAACCTGCGTGTAGCGCATGGTGGTTTTTAGGTTGCTATGACCCAAAAAGACTTGAATATAGCGGATGTCCGTCCCTCCTTCCAGCAAGTGGGTGGCATAGCTGTGCCTCAACGAATGTATGCTCCCCACCTTGTGAATGCCTGCTTTTCTCTTTGCTTCATGCAGCACTTTTTGCGCACTACGGGTACAATATGCACCCCTCTTCTCTCCTTCAAAAAGGTACTCTTTTGGCCGGAAGGATTGAAAGTATTCGCGCAGAGTCCCAAGTAATACCCTGGAAAGTGGTACCATGCGGTCCTTTTTACCCTTGCCACATCTGATATGGAGCATCATCCGCTTGGAATCTATGTCCGCTACTTTCAAACCCACCAGTTCACTGACCCTCAGTCCCGCACTATAGGAGGTCATCAGCAAGGCCCGGTGTTTCAGGTTGACGGTTTTCATAATGAGGTTTACCACTTCTTCTTCCGCTAGGATCTGGGGCAGTTTGGAGGGCTTTTTGGGCCTCGGCAAGTCGTAGAATTCCCGCCCCCTGCCCTCCACTTTTTCAAAGTAGAACTTCAGGGCATTTACGGCCGTATGCACATGAACTTCGCTATAGCCCTTAGTTTTGATCAACCAAAGCAGGTAGGAATGAATGTGGCTCTTTGTCAATGAAGATACGGGCACTCTGCCCAGCATGCGCAGCAGAAAATGAAACTCGTTGCTATAGCTGCGAAGCGTGTTAGAGCTATAGCCTTTGATGTTTAATTACATTATTCATGAACAATAAGTTGCCCGTTTTTATTAATTATTTTTTCTAATATGCTCTTTAAATTTTCAAATTCCAGATCATCTGTATCAAAGTTTACCTCAATTACTTCATCGTCATATTTTAGTACAAATAACGTTCTCCACAAGTTGACGCTAATGTTATGATATTCACCCGCCTTTTCAAAGTCACTTGTTTCTATATAAAAATATTCTCGGTCAAGATCATCTTCAGCATAGGTTCTTTGTAGTAGAACATACTGGTCACTAGAAGATATAATTTCTTCAATTGTCAAGTCCATTGAAGAAATATCGGTTTCTTCCTTTTCGGAGAAGGTTAATGTGCAACCGAATTCTTCGTCACTTATTGATATTTTATTGCAGTTAAATTTCATTTAATCACTCCCTCACCCACTCTACCTTCTCTTCCAGCGGCCTCCTCTTTCCCTCCGGCGAAGGCACAGCCACATGCCCCACATAAAAAAATCCAAGCAACTTATCCTCCTCTTCCAACCCAAAGAATGGTTTCGCCTTCTCATTGTAAGTGATACCTCCAGTGGTCCAATATCCACCCAACCCATAAGCCGCCACCGACAGGTAAATATTTTGTACCGCACAAGCCACAGCTTCTATTTCCTCTATCTCCGGAATACGCCGGGCAACACTGCGCTTCATGCAAATGGCAATGATATGGGATGCTAAAAGTGGCTGAGTAGTCAACTTATGAAATTTGGCCTCATTGAAATGCTCCCCGGACTGCTCTTTAAAAAGCGCTCCCGAATATTCAGCAAACTTTTTCAGCCCATCACCTGTAAACACCACAAAATGCCAGGGCTCCGTCTGCCCGTGGTTAGGCGCCCAGGTTGCATTTTCCAATATCTGGTTAATGATCGCATCATCTACTTTTTTACCCTGATCAAACTGGGCAGGAAATACCGACCGGCGACTCCGTATCAATTCATTAAAAGCTGCTACATCGTATGCCATGAAAACTTTTTTGCAAGAATACAAATCCATCCACCACCTTGCAAATCCGTAATGAAACATTTCTTACTCTATCACACCGCTCCCTCCCATCGGCTCTGTGCGGTAGCCATTCCCTCCCCGTTGGGTAGGGATAGGGCGGGGCCCAACGACACCTTTCGTACATCCACCCATATACCCACTTATCTCCCCTTAACAGCAACTCATACAGTTTATCTTTTATCCACCTGATTTTTTATAGTGCTTTGATTCGAAAACCTGCACGCAATGATAAAAGTTCTG
This sequence comes from uncultured Chitinophagaceae bacterium, assembly GCA_966674115.1. GTDB lineage: Bacteria > Bacteroidota > Bacteroidia > Chitinophagales > Chitinophagaceae > Flavisolibacter. Next base: position 15,591 of record CBKWHA010000047.1, on the reverse strand, counting down.
CTCCCCTTGCTATGCACCTTGTTCGGCATCTACACCTCTGCCCAAACAACAACCAGGGTCACCCTTACAGTACTGAACGAACAAAAGGCGCCCCTGGAAAATGTAACCGTAGAATTGTTGCGCAGCAAAGATTCAACCCTGGTAAAATCAGCACTCACAGATAAGACCGGCAGGGCCGAATTAGAAAATATAAAAGCAGATACATTCTTCGCCAGGATCAGCGCTCTAAACTATTCCACCCACCTGACATCCGCCTTCACAGTCAGCGGCCAGCAGCCCCTCATTTCTTTGCCTGCCATAACTCTCAACCAAGCAGAAGTAAAACAGTTGCAAGTAGTTACAGTAACTGCCAAAAAACCCTTTATTCAAAAGCTGCACGATCGCATAGTGGTCAATGTAGAAAATAGTGTGATCAGCGCCGGCTTGGCCAACTACTTACGCGGCTTGCCCAGCAATGCCATCGAGCGCATCGATATTATCACCAACCCTTCCGCTAAGTACGATGCAGCAGGCAACTCAGGCATCATCGATATCCACATGAAAAAGCACGCATAGGAGCCGATTTCTTTCCCAGCAAAAGAACGATCATTGGCTTTGTTGTCAACAGCAATTTCAACCATTTTGAACGCAACAACACCAACAACTCTTTAGTCATCGACAACCAGAAGCAACCCTCATTTACTTTCCAAACTACAGCAACCAACAACGACCACTTCAACAATACTGTCGCCAACATCAACATCAAACATACATTCGATACCACAGGTAAAGAAATAACGGCTGATGTGGATTATGGTGTGTATACTAATACTTCCCTTTCTTCTACCGCCACCCAATATTTTACCCTGGAGGGCGTAAAACAGCAACCCGATTATATTTTAAATGGTGACCAGGATGGAAAACTTACGTTCAAAACTGCCAAAGCAGATTACGTACACCCCTTGCAGAAAGGTGCAAAGTTGGAAGCGGGTTTTAAAACAAGCTTTGTGTCTTCCGATAACGATGCTCAATTCTTTGATGTAAGTAATGGCACACCGCAAAACGATGTGAACAAAACCAACCGCTTCTTTTACGACGAATACAACAATGCCGTTTATACAAACTTCTTCAAGGACTTTAAAAAATTCAATATTCAACTAGGACTACGCGGCGAGCAAACCAATATAAAGACCCACCAGGTAAAAGGTGATATTCGGTGGGACTCTTCTTACTTTCAACTATTCCCCAGTGCGTTTTTCAATTACAAGTTAAAAGAAAACCAAACCCTCGGCGCATCCGTAAGCCGCCGCATCGACCGTCCAGGTTATGGGCAGTTGAATCCTTTTCTGTTTCTGATAGACGTTAGCACCTATGCCACCGGCAGTCCTGGTCTGTTACCCCAGCTAACCTGGACTTACGAACTTAGCTATACGCTAAAGAACCTGAATTTCTCTGTGGCATATAAACACACCAAAGACGTTCAAAACATTGCCATTGTGCGCTTTAAAGAAGTCTTCCCCAACATTCCTGCTGATGACAACGTAACCGTGCAAATACCCATAAACCTCGAATCCTCAGATTACTTTGGCTTGTCCATCTCTGCCCCTGTCCGCATCAGCAATTGGTGGAATATGATGAACAACGCAGATATTTATTATAACCACTTTAATGGCAACCTGTCCGGCACAACCCTTAGCAATGGAAGGCCTGCCGCAGACATAAGAACAAACAACACCTTTACATTCAAAAAGGGATGGACAGCCGAATTGAATGCCAATTTCAACTCCGGCGGTCGCTATGGCTTTATGGTCTTTGAACCACAATGGGGATTAGCCGTTGGGGTGCAAAAGTCAGTGATGAAAAACAAAGGAACCATCCGCTTCAACATCACCGACATCTTCTGGACCAGCCTACCCAAAGCAACCATCACCTACAACAACTATATCGAAAACTGGCATGCCTACCGCGAAACCCGTGTAGCCAACCTAAGCTTTACCTACCGTTTTGGCAAAAACACAGTCACCGCCGCCCGCCGCAGAACAACAGCCTCTGAAGAAGAAAGAAGAAGAGCCGGCGGAAACTAGGAAAATAGGCTATAGGTAACAGGTAATTGGCAAAAAAGTAATCGGTAAACTGTCCTCATTAATTACCACTTATACCAATTTCAATTGAATAGTATAGTACGCTAAATCCCAATATCCCTAAATCTCAAAATCAGCAATATCCCCATATCCACATCACTGAATTAAAACGGTATTATTCCTCCCCACTCATCACTGATCACTCATCACTCATAACCTATAACCCCCTGCCAATTGCCCATTGCCTATTGCCCATTGCCTATTGCCTATTATCTTCGCAGCTTACAATTGCACTTGGTAATTGACCATTCACCATTTACTATTGACGCTCATGACTATCAACACGCAACACAAAATAATAATCCTCACAGCACCCTCTGGTGCAGGCAAAACAAGCATTACCCGTTACCTGCTGAAAAATCACCCCGACAAACTCGCCTTTTCCATTTCAGCAGCCACAAGAAAAGCCCGGGACAATGAAAAGGACGGTGTAGATTACTATTTTATGAGCGAAGAAGATTTTATCAATAAGATCCAGCACGAAGAGTTCGTAGAATGGGAAATGGTTTACGAAGGCAAATACTACGGCACCCTCAAATCCGAATTGCAGCGTATATGGAACCAGGGCAAAGTACCCGTACTCGATATCGATGTAAAAGGCGCCATCCACGTGCAGCAGCAATACCCCGAAACCACACTTTCGCTTTTTATTGAACCACCTTCTATCGATGAGTTAAAGCGCCGCCTCACCTCCCGAGGCACTGAAAGCGACGACTCCCTGCAAGCCCGGATCAACAAAGCAGCCTACGAGCTCACATTCAAGCACTCCTTCCACCACGAGATCCTGAATTCCGACCTGGACCATGCCTGCAAAGAGGCAGAACAGCTCGTGCTGGAATTCATCAAGAAGAAGTAACCCGTAAATCCGCTCCTTGAACTATCTTTACTATCTATGATAGCTGTTGGTACTCTATTGTGGTTTATTGCCACTATTTTGTTAATGGGCTTTGCGGCTGGCATTGAAATGGCTTTTTATAGTGCCAACCGTTTTAATATAGAACTTAGAAAAAAACAGGGCAAACCAGGCGCAGAGCTCCTCGGCCGCTTCTTTGAGCACCCCGAATTGTTCCTGGCCACCACCATTATAGGCTTTACCATCTTCCTGGTATGCTTTGCCCTCATGTTCAGCATCGTCATGCAACCGCTTTGGGCCTATGTGGGCTTGGGTGAAGGCTACGACACCTTCCGCCTCTTTGCCGATATTGTGATCGCCACTTTCTGGGTATTGATCTTTTCCGAACTGATTCCCAGGGCGTTTTTCCGTGCCCATAGCAACCTCATACTTTCCCGTTTCGTTTGGGTCATCAACATTTTTTATCAGTTATTGCTGCCCATAGCCTCGGGTTTCATGAATCTTAGCTATTGGTTGCTCAAATATGTGTTCAACGTCCGGGTAAATGAAAAAAAGGACACCTTCAGCCGTATCGACCTGGAAACACTTTTCCAGCAAACCGAAAACGGCGAATTTGAACCCCAGGAGCTAAACACCAATTTATTCGAGAACGCCTTGGAACTTCCAAAGGTTAAGATCAGGCAGTGCCTGGTACCCCGTAAAGAGATCGTTGGTGTAGACAGCAAGGCTTCTATCGAAGAAGCAAGGCAAAAATTAATCGAAACCAAACTTAGCAAACTGGTGGTCTACGAAAAGAATATCGACAACATCATTGGTTATATCCACCAGTTAGACATGTTCAAAAACCCCGAAAACATTCAGTCCATCTTATTGCCCATTCCTCCTGTGCCGGAAAGCATGAGCGCCACCGATCTTATCAGTAAGTTTACCAAAGAGCGCAAAAGCATTGCACACGTAGTAGACGAATTTGGCGGCACTGCCGGCATCATCACCATGGAAGATGTGTTGGAAGAGATCTTCGGCGAGATCCACGACGAATACGACAGCGAAGAATTTGTAGAAAAGCAGATCTCAGAAAACGAATACATCTTTGCCGGCCGCCTGGAACTGGATTACCTGACAGAAAAATACGGACTCGAGTTCATCGACAATGATACCGAAACCCTTTCGGGCTATATCATCAATTACCACGAAACCATTCCCCAGCAAAAAGAACGCATCATCATTGAAGACTATGAATTTGATATCCTGAACGTTAGCGATACCCGGATTGAAATGGTAAAACTAAAGGTGCTGAAGTAAGGGTACTTTTTCCCTTTCTTATATAAATCCATCAAACTTATAGTAATCTTACTCCGTACCTACTGTATACTTGGTCCTATACTCCTCTCTGCCAACGCCCCATCTACCCCATCCTCCTCAACTCATTGCCTACATAGAAAAAAAGTAAAATACCAGCTTAAAAACAGCATCCTTCATCACCAAATAACTGCTTGAACTTCAAAAGAAATTCAGTAATTTTTCAGAAACAACCATTTACAATTCACCATTGGCCGCTTATCACACAATAATTACACCTCATCCGTGTATGCAGTAAAATTGTAACTACTCAAATTTCAGATATGACCACTAAACCCTTGTTTTTCATTGCTTGCCTCTGTATATCTGCACTTAGCTACGGGCAGGTTGTTGATGTTGTTCGACCTAAAACATCAGCAGCTCCTAAAATCCCTGCACTTACAACAGATTCTGCAAAACTCAAAAAGCCGGTTGCAAGCGTTACCGATAAGGTAAAAAGCAGCAAAAAATCCGACGGCCTGTTCACTGTTTATCAGGATACAGCTACTGGTACTGTACAATTATATTTAAGGAAAGACCAGCTAGGCAAAGAATACATCTACCAGAGCTTTTCTATTAGCGGACCCACTGCCTTATATTTAAACCAGGGCATGCACCGTCAAAATTTTGTGTTTAAAGTGCAGAAAGCATTCGACAAACTGGAGTTCACTCGGGTAAATACCTCTTTTTGGTATGACCCGGAAAACCCGGTAAGTAAGTCAAAAGACGTTGATAAACCTGATGCAGTCATTCTGGTAGAAAAGATCAGTGCAGAGGATTCTTCAGGTTACCTGATCAACGCAGATCCCCTGTTTATCAGTGAAAAACTGGATCCCGTAAAACCAGTAACCCCTCCCAGCTTTTTTAGCATTGCTACTTTCAACTTGGGAAGCCTGAACCCATCCAAATCAAAATACCGCGACATAAAGTCCTTCCCTGAGAATACAGATATAGTTGTTGATTTGGCTTACGACAATCCTAATGCCTACATTTCCGGTGGCTCCGATATTACAGACCCCCGCTATGTACGTGTAGCCATTCAACACACTATTATGGAAATGCCAAAAAACGGCTTTAAACCGCGCAGAGACGACCCCCGCATTGGCTTTTTCAACCAGCAGATCACAGACCAGACCAGCATTAGCCCTGTTCCTTATAAAGACATCATCAACCGATGGTACCTGAAGAAAAAAGACCCGAATGCTGCCATCAGCGAACCGGTTGAGCCCATAGTTTTCTGGATTGAAAACACTACGCCCAAAGAATACCGTCCTATTATCATGGAAGCCGGTCTGAAATGGAATGCTGCTTTCGAAAAGGGTGGCTTTAAAAACGCCGTTCAAATGAAGATCATGCCTGATACTGCAGACTGGGATCCGGCAGACATCCGCTACAATGTGATCCGCTGGGTATCTTCTGCCAATCCTCCTTACGGCGCTATCGGGCCCAGCTTTGTAAATCCAAAAACCGGGCAGATCCTTGGTGCCGATATTACTGTTGAATGGTACGCAGGCAGCGCCACCCCTATAATTGACGAATTGCTGAATGGCGGTAAAGCTACCACAGGCCTGCACCTGCCAGGGGTGCACACAGAGCACCTGGTAAATTGCACCCTGGCTTCAGAACTGAAAGGCCAGCTTATGACCGGCATGACGGCCCTCGATATTGCTGATGCCAGCCCTATCGAACTGAGAGAAATGCACCAGCAGTTCCTAACTTTCCTGATCATGCACGAAATGGGCCACACGCTGGGGCTGAATCACAACATGAAGGCCAGTCAAATGTGGTCACGCAAAGAGATCAACAATAAAGAACTGACCCGCAAATACGGCCTTACCGGTTCGGTAATGGACTATCCGGCAGTAAATATTGCTTTAGACAAGAAAGCCCAGGGCGACTATTATACCACTGTTGCCGGGCCTTATGACCTGTGGGCAATTGAATACGGGTATACGGAATTTAAGGAAGGTGAAGAAGAAGCTGGCCTGAAAAACATCCTTGCGCGCAGTACAGATCCGAAACTGGACTTCGCTAATGATGGCGATGACATGCGCGCCCCGGGCAAGGCCATTGACCCCCGTGGCAATATAAACGACCTCACCAGCGATGCTATTGGCTATGCAGAAGATCGCCTTAAACTGGTAAACAGCCTGATGAGCAAACTGGTAGCAAAATACAGCAAACCTGGCCAGTCTTATGCCGAGCTGCGCGCCCGTTACAATTCACTGCAAGCCCAGCGCTTTAATATGATCGCTGCGGTAAGCCGCTATATAGGCGGTGTGTATGTAGACAGGAGTTTCCCTGATCAAAAATCCGGAAAAAAGCCATACACGCCGGTACCGTTGGCAGAACAAAAAAGAGCTGTCGCAATCCTGAGCAAATATGTTTTTGCACCAAATGCTTTTGCTGCTGACGCGCCTGTATTTGCTTATTTGCAGCCCCAACGCCGCGGTTTCAACCAGCCGCAAAGTGGCGAGGATTATAAGGTAACAACTACAATATTAAACCAGCAATTAAACGGTGCTTTGGCCCATATCATGCACCCCAACACGCTGAACCGCATCACCAACAGCCGTTTATACGGTAATCAATACAGCACTGCCGATGTCATGAACGATCTCACCCAGGCCATTTTTGCTGTTGACCTGAAATCGAACGTGAATATCTATCGTCAAAACCTTCAGATAAACTATGTCAGAGGTTTGATCTCTATAATGGAAGATAAGTTCCAGTACGACGAAATAGCAAAAGCAGCAGCTTTACATTCTTTAAAAAAGATCAAGGCCCAGTTGGCAACGGCATTTTCGCCAAATGAAGAAACAAAGGCTCACCGAGGCAACCTGGTATTTATCATCAATAAAGCGTTAGATCCCAGGTAGTACATCTAAGCTCTACTTCCGGTTAAAACGGATAAAATTGTTTAATACTTATTAAAGCTTGTCCCGAATGGACGGGCTTTTTCTTTTAGCACCCTTCAACATATTATCTTTGCCCCACTTTAAAAAAGTTAACAGTTTACAGGAGTACAAGTTATCGATCCGGATATAAATTAAAACTCTGAATATCAACTCGTAAACATGTAAACTTGTAAACTCGTGAACTCCATATTATAATGGCTTTAAAATTTTTAAATAGGAATAAACAGGAAGAAAAAGCGGAAATGTCTTTTATAGACCACCTGGAAGTTCTAAGGGGTCATCTTTTCCGCAGTGTAATAGCCATTGCAGTAGGAGCAGGCATCGTAGCTTTTTATAATAAATTCATTGTTCGCAATATTCTAATGGGTCCCACCCATTCCGACTTTGCCACTTATACCTTATTATGTAAAGCCGGGAGGAAACTGGGCTTTGGAGATTCTTTCTGCATGCAGGATATTGAAGTGCCCATGCAAAACACTTCTGTAAGCGGGCAATTCAGTATGTTCTTTACAGTAATCCTTGTAGGCGGACTAATTATTGCTTTTCCATATATTTTCTGGGAGTTCTGGAAATTCATAAAGCCTGCACTGACCAAAAAAGAGCTATCCAGAACCCGTGGCGTCATTTTCTGGGTATCCTTTCTGTTTTTCAGTGGCGTGATGTTTGGCTACTTTATTATTGCACCCTATACCGTTAATTTTTTTGCCACTTTCCAGTTAGATGAAAATATCCGGAACGTTTGGACCATTAGCAGCTATATTGACACTTTGGTACCATTGATACTCGGTACCGGCCTTGCCTTCCAATTACCGCTGGTCATGTATTTCCTTTCCAAAGTGGGCATTGTTACACCAGACTATTTGCGCTCCGTCCGTAAATATGCTATTGTAATCATCATTATTGTTGCCGGTATCATTACGCCGCCGGATGTGATCAGTCAGATCATTGTTTCCCTGCCCCTTCTGGTTCTATACGAAATAAGTATTTGGCTTAGCGCCAAGGTTGAGAAGGAACAGGAAAAAGAAGAACTGGAATGGAGCTAGCTAAAATCTAATAAATAACAACACCATGAATATTGCTTTCGATTTGTCTAAACCTATAGCCGTTGGGGCGGATCATGCCGGCTTTGATTACAAGCAAACAATTATTGACTTCCTGAAGAAAAATAATATTCCATATAAAGACTTTGGAACCAATAGCCCCGATTCTGTAGACTATCCTGATTTTGCACATCCTGTAGCCAGCGCCGTTCAAAACGGGGAAGCAACTGTGGGCATCCTGGTTTGCGGTAGTGCAAATGGCGTAGCTATAACTGCCAACAAATACCAGGGCGTACGTGCTGCGATTACCTGGCTGGATGAAATTGCAGCCCTTGCCCGTCAGCACAATAACGCCAACATTATTTGCATACCTGCGCGTTATGTATCTACAGACAATGCCTTGCAAATGATATCAACCTTCTTGGGTACTGAATTTGAAGGTGGCAGACATGCCAACCGGGTAAATAAGATTGGATGTATGTAAAAATGAGTAATGAGTGATGAGTGGGATTTCTCACTACTCATTACTCATCACTGATTACTCATCTCAATTATCCAATGGCCATTTTTAAATCTTCAATCAGATCTTCCACATCCTCAATACCCACACTCAGACGGATCAGTGAATCTGTGAGGCCGTTCTTGATTCTCTCTTCTCTTGGTATAGAAGCATGTGTCATAGAAGCCGGGTGGTTAATAAGCGATTCTACACCGCCTAAGCTTTCAGCCAATGAAAACAATTTGGTTGAAGATAGTACCCTTGTTGCATTCTCCACGCTGTCGTCTTTTAAGGTAAAACTCATCATGCCACCAAAACCGCGCATTTGCTTCTTGGCTATATGATAACCATGGTGGTCTTCAAAACCGCACCAGAACACTTTTGCAACAGCCGGATGATGACGCAGGAAGTGAGCGATCTTCTCCCCGTTTTCGCAGTGACGCTGCATGCGTACATGCAATGTTTTAATACCCCTCATTACCAAAAAGCAATCCATTGGTCCGGGTACGGCGCCACAGCTTTTCTGTATAAAATATAACTGCTCGCGCAATGCCGGATCATTCATGATCAATGCGCCCTGTATCACATCGCTATGTCCTCCCAGATACTTGGTAGAAGAGTGCATCACGATATCAGCGCCTAAGTCTAGCGGGTTTTGCAGGTAAGGCGAGGCAAACGTATTGTCTACGCAAAGCAGGATATTATGTTGTTTTGCCAGTGAAGCAATAGCAGCAATATCGGCCACATTCATCAAGGGATTGGTAGGCGTTTCTGTCCAGATAAGTTTTGTATTCTGGTTGATAACCGATTTAATATTGTCTAAGTTAAATTGGTCAACATAATGAAACTTAATGCCAAACCTTTCAAACACTTTTGAAAACAAGCGATAGGTGCCGCCATACATATCACTGCCGGCAATCACCTCATCTCCAGGCGCTAATAACTTTATAACTGCATCAGTTGCTGCTACGCCACTACTAAAAGCAAGACCATATTTGCCATTCTCTATTTGTGCCAAGGCATCTTCCAATGCCTTCCGCGTAGGATTTTGCGAACGGGCATACTCGTAGCCCTTATGCTGTCCTGGTGCTGATTGCACATAGGTGGAAGTCTGGAAAATAGGGGTCATTATAGCTCCTGTACTAGGATCGGGTTCTGCGCCTGCATGTATAAACTTAGTGCCTGGTTTCATGTTGTTGAAATTAAGATGCAAAAGTAACTTATAAACTAAAGAGGTATGAGGCCGACCAATAGCGCCAATCCAGATTATTAGCAGCAGTAGCTTCAGCAGGAGCAATGGGTTGTTGCAGGACTGATTTGGAGAGCACATTTTGTGAAACAAGTAACTTTCTGGCTTCTTGGATTCTTTCCTGCACCTGAGGGTGCTGCATCCACACTTTTTGTGGTGGCTCAAAACCAACTTTGTCTTTCCGCCAAACTATTTGTTCGGGTAGAATAGATTTCACCGATTGACGCAACAGCCACTTTGTCCAGCCACTGTGAATTTTTAAATGTGGGGGAAGAGCGCATAAAAACTCAACCAGTTGGTGGTTTAAAAAGGGCAGCCTTATTTCTACGGCATGAGCCATACTGTTGCGGTCTGCATAACGCAACAGTTCTTCCAGGCCATATACAAAAGTGTTGAAGTATAGTGCGCCGTTTAAATCCAGTTGGGCAGGCAGGCTGTAATAAAACTCTTTTTTATTGTCTGCTACAAAGTCTGAATTCAAATGCGGTTGTCTGGATGCTTTCCTGGCTTTGCTGTTTTGAAGCAGTGAAGCTGCAAAATGCGGAAAGAGGGCAAAGACTTTGTTCTTTAAACCAAATGCATCATTAATACCTAATGCCCTGGCAGTCTCCAGCTCACCGCTTGATGCCAATGCTCTCTTAGCATATAATTCCTGCCAGTACCAGTGGTAATATTTGTGATAGCCAGCCAGAATTTCGTCTGCCCCCTGCCCATCCAGCAATACCGTTATGCCGGCTGCCTTAGCCTTTTCATAGACTTTATATTGCGCTAATACGCTTGCAGAGCCTACCGGTTCTTCCTGGTGCAGCATCAGTGTATCCATTTGGTTCAACAGGTCGCTTGCATCAATAGGTATCAAATGCTGCTCTAAACCAAACCGGGCCGCTACTTGTTGCGCATATTGCTTTTCATTTCTTTCAAAACCATCAAAATCAGCAGTAAAGCACTTATGTGTATATTGTCCTGTAGCCACTTGGGCACAAAGTGCAACTATAGAAGAACTGTCCAACCCGCCACTTAAACTCGTTCCAATGGGCACATCGCTGCGCAGGCGTTTGCGTATAGATTCTGTCAGCAGGTCTGTAAATTGTTCAATGGCTGTAGTTTCATCAATGTTTGTAAGTACATCTGTATTGGCCTGCCAATAGTTTTCAATAGAGAGTTCGCGAGTATGAGGAGAAAATGTCAGGCAAGTAGCAGCAGGTAATTTTTGAATGTTATTGCAAAAGGTTTCCTGCGGGTTAAAGGGGTTAGAAGTGTAGCCTATGGTGAGATAGTTGTACAACATCTTTTGGTTAACCTCTTTGGGTATGCCAGCCTGCCAAAGGGCTTTTATTTCCGATGCAAAGAGGAACTCATGTTCATTGAAATGGAAATAAAATGGTTTTTCACCAAAGCGGTCCCTGGCTGCAAATAATAACTCTTCTTCTTTATCCCAAATAGCAAAAGCAAAGGCACCATCAAATTGTTGCAGGCAATCCTTTCCATAAGCAGCGTAGGCAGCAGCGATGACTTCTGTATCGGACCGGGAAGTGAAAGCGTAACCTTTTGCTTCTAATGCTTTCTTTATTTCTAAATAGTTGTACAACTCGCCATTGTGTACAATGACAAAGCGGTCACGATAGGTAAGCGGTTGCCGGGCAGCTTCTGTGCGGTCTATAATGCAAAGGCGGGTATGACCTAAAGCGGCATTGCCCTGCGGATTGCTATAAACACCCATATCCTCAGGGCCACGGTGCTGCAAGCAGGCCGTTGCGGCTGTAATTCTTTGTAATGCATTGGTGTTGGAAAATATACCTGCTATACCGCACATGGTGAACTGGTGTGTACTTATTGCTTGTTAAAATACAATAGGGAGGCGGGCTGTTACCCCATCCCAAGCCATAAGGAGGTCTGCGCCAGGAGCTGTTTTCTCAAACGTCATAGTAAAATATTCAATGCTGGTAGGGGCAGGTTGTACGGAAGCATCAAATCTGGCTATATCGTATTTAGAATCAAGTTTCAGGCCCCAACAAAATAAATTAGTATTAAAAATAATCGTCCATTTATTGGCTTCGGGAATACAATATAAGATGTAACGGCCCTTCTTAACTGTTTTGCCCTGTATGGTAACAGGTTGGAAAAATTCGATTTCGGTAGCCTCATTAGCCCCCAGCCGCCAGGGTTCACCATATTTTAAGAGAGCTCCAAAGATAGTCCGCCCTTGGCGGTGCGGACGGCTGTATATAACCCTTGCCTTCGGCAGATCGGAAACCTTTCCTGACATTTTCAGGATCGGATAATCTTCCGGAAAATAACTGATATCCATTGGAGAAATATCAATTGAGGCATACGGATTGACGGCTTCCTTTTTTACCAGGTGTGAATCCTTCTTTGGGTTGATCATCACTTTTTCCCCGCCACCACTGTCATTACCGCAGCCGGCCAGTAAAAAAAGAAACGCAATCGTGAAAAAAAAACGCATGTACCGCTAATTATAATAATATGAATGATAAAATGAGGTACAAATGTAAACGGAATTTGGAATTGCGATATTGTTAATGAATTGGGATAATGAACTTATAAGAATCAGGAGCCAGGAGTATCAATGTTAAAGTATCACTTAGTATTTATAGGAAGTGAAACCAAATTGGTGTCCCAGCCAATATTAAGGTTGGCGCCACCGTTTGACTTTTCAAAGGCAATGGAGAAAGGCTCAAGTGGCTCAGCAAGTTTTTTTATAGGCAGTTTCACTCGGAGCAGGTCTTTCTTTTCATCGTAATGAAAAGCGCCCCAGATGTCGGTTTCTTTATTGAAAATAATGGTCCATTCATTTGGTGTGGGAATGGCATATAAAGTGTATTTTCCTTTAGGCACCCTTTTATCGCTGATTTTTACATCCTTAAAAAATTCGATCTCGGTAGCCTCATTGGCACCTAGCCGCCAAATTTTGTTATACTCGACCAGTTCGCCAAAGACTGTTCTGTTATTTTTTTGCGGACGGCTGTAAATAACCCTGCATACCAATGGTTCGGTTGCTTTATCCTGTATCCTTAATACAGGATAATCGGCCGGGAAGTATGACATATCCATTGGCGATTTATCGAGCGAAGGCATTTTGCTGCCATTACCATTAGACTGGGCGAAGCAAAAACAGCAAACTGCGCTGGCAAAGAATAGTAAAAAGAATTTTTTCATAGCGTTCATAGCGTTGCAATATGACACAAAAATAGTTTTTCTCAGAAAAGGAGACGACGCCAACTATGCGTTCAGTATATCTAATTGCTGTTTTGTAAATAGTTTAACATCTGATATGAAATCATCATAGCATTGTTGTAATGCATCATAATTCTGGAGGAAAAGTTCGCATGCCGTTTCGCTATCGCTTACAAAACTTGAACGACGGATAAGGCCGCGAAGGCTTTTTTCAATGCCTTCGGTTTTCCGGTAGTTCCAAAGCCAGTTTTCAGATTTCATATAAGCAAACATTTGTGCAAAACGCAGAGGCATATAGGCAGCAAACTCTTCTAAGGTGCTGTATGTAGTTTGCGTAAACTGATAAAGGGTATTGGCGGGAAAGATCTTTGTGTCTTTGGCCAGGTAATGATCGTAAATGATGTCTACGATCGGTGCACTGTACAGCCGGTAGTAGGGCTTGAAAACTTCCTTAGCTCTTTGGGTGACAACATGCGTGTCTGTGAACTCATCAATTTTCCTGTGCAACATTATTCCTTTCCGGATGTTTTCCGGAAAGTCATATTGAGCGCTCCCTTTCACGAAATCTGACATCATATTTCCGGCCAGTATCTCCTTTTGCTCAAATGATAAATATGCATGTGCCAGGAAGTTCATATATAAATGTACGAAGGACGAGGTTAGAAGTACGAGGTTAGAAATACGAAGTAAGGAAGTATTGATAAGGACTGATGAAGTTGAGGGTTTGTGATCATAGGTATTCACTGTTAATCTATTTAACACGGGGCACCATACGTCACAATTGTATTGGAATCCCCCTGTAACGAAATCTACCTTTGAATCGTCTGATTTAATACATCACATTCATCCAAAACCATTAAATAAAATACCATGAAACCCTTGTTTATTATCCTGACAGTCGTTTCTTCTCTTTTTGCAAGCAGCAGCTTTGCCACTGAAGACGTAAATCCGGTTGTGATCAAATCCTTCCAACGCACATTTAAAGACGCGACAGCAGCTAACTGGACGGTTGCTGAGAATATGTACAGGGTTCAGTTTAGTCTGGGCACACAATATATTACCGCTTACTATGATGAAAGGGGTACATTATTATCAGTTACGCGCAACATCACTTCTTTCCAGCTTCCTGTGTTGCTTCAGGCTGAGATCAAAAGCAATTATGTCAATTACTGGATCACTGACCTGTATGAAGTATCGAGTGACAGCGGCACAAATTATTATGTAACACTTGAAAATGCTGACGTAAAAATTATTTTGAAATCGATTAATCATGCCGGATGGAGCGTTTATGAGAAGAGCAGCAAGTGAGTGTTATATCCTATTTTTGCTGCTCAATTTTTTTAAGCTATGAGTAAAGGTCCGGTTTCGCAATTTATAGAGCACCATTACCGCCACTTTAACGCAGCGGCTTTAGTGGATGCAGCAAAAGGATACGAAAAACATTTGTTGGAAGGTGGTAAAATGATGATCACACTGGCGGGCGCCATGAGTACGGCAGAGTTAGGAATATCGCTTGCAGAAATGATTCGCCAGGACAAAGTGCACATTATTTCATGTACGGGCGCTAACCTTGAAGAGGATATTATGAACCTGGTGGCGCACAACCACTATGAACGCCTTCCCAATTGGAGAGATTTGACACCGCAGCAAGAATGGGATCTGCTGGAGCGTGGTTTGAACCGTGTAACAGACACCTGTATTCCTGAAGAAGAGGCGTTTCGCAGAATTCAAAAGCACATACATAAAATCTGGAAAGAGGCTGATGAAAAAGGCGAGCGTTATTTTCCTCATGAATACATGTACAAGTTGTTGCTCAGCGGCGTCATGAAAGAATACTATCAGATCGATGAGAAAGATAGCTGGATGATCGCGGCTGCAGAAAAGAACCTGCCTATAGTTGTTGGTGGCTGGGAAGACAGCACCATGGGCAACATCTTTGCGTCGTATGTTTATAAAGGTGAGCTGAAGGCAAGCACCATGAAAAGCGGCATTGAATACATGGTATGGCTGGCCAACTATTACAAAGACAACAGTGCAGGTAAAGGCATTGGCTTTTTCCAATTGGGCGGTGGTATTGCAGGTGACTTCCCGATTTGCGTGGTACCGATGATGTACCAGGATCTGGAGATGCATGAAATTCCGTTCTGGAGCTATTTCTGCCAGATCTCAGATTCAACCACATCTTATGGTTCTTATTCCGGTGCACACCCGAATGAAAAAATCACGTGGGGTAAATTAGATATCCATACACCAAAGTATATTATTGAGAGTGATGCTACTATAGTAGCACCGCTGGTGTTTGCGTGGTTGTTGGGATGGTAAAGAATTAAGATATGCAAGGGGAATAAATTATGATAACAGCCTCGTAGGCAAAAGCCT
>CBKWHA010000046.1:0-27071 GCA_966674115.1 uncultured Chitinophagaceae bacterium | reverse complement strand
CCGTCTCCTGCTTCTGTTACCCCCAAATGAAGGGGGTAGCACTCGTTAAATTCTTCGTACATGGTTTTTACTAGCAGACGATAGGCCTGTACCATAACAAGCGGATTGCTGGCCTTCATACTAAGCACAATGTTATGGTAGCTTTCTGCCCGTGCAATGCGTAAAAATTCCATGGCGCTTTCCACCATACCCATGGGAGTGTCGCCGTAGCGGCTCATGATGCGGTCGCTGAGCGAACCATGATTGGTACCGATGCGCATGGCGGTACCGTATTCTTTACAGATGTTGATCAATGGTACAAAGCGGTTGCGGATGCGCTCTATTTCCTCGATGTATTCAGCGTCTGTATACTCGATGGTTTCAAATTTCTTTTTATCTACGTAGTTGCCGGGGTTGATGCGTACCTTTTCTACGATCCTGGCGGCTATTTCAGCAGCATTGGGGGTAAAGTGGATGTCAGCCACCAGAGGGGTTTTGTATCCACGGCGGTGCAATTCGTTTTTGATATGCAGCAGATTCTCTGCTTCTTTTTTAGAAGGTGCTGTGATCCTTACCAATTCGGCACCGGCTTCTATACAACGGATTGATTGCTCCACAGTGGCAATGGTGTCCATCGTATCGGTAGTGGTCATTGTTTGCATCCGGATAGGATGAAAGTTGCCCAGGAGCAGGCCACCGATGTTTACTTCTCTGGTCTCTAAACGTTTATACTGAGTAAGACTTTCACAATATGATTGCATAAAATACCCTGCCCCCGAAAGGGGGTTTTAAGCTGCAAAAGTAAGGGGCCGTAATTTCTTTTTTCGTGATGGGGTGTTGTTTTAACTATTTCAGGTAGGAGGCTACCAGTCTTTAGGCATAGAGCCGCCGCCCTGTTTGTTTTGATTTTGCAGGCGCTGTTGAATTTCCTGTTCTTTTTGTTGTAATTGCTGTAACCTTTGCTCGGCCTCTTTCTGGCTCATTTTGTTTTGCTGTTGTTGCTGGTTCTGACGGTTTTGTTGTTCCTTTTTTAGTTCAAGCAGGGCTTTTTGCAGGTTCTCCCTTGCCTGGTTATCAGCCGGGTTGAGGCGGAGGGCGCTTTTATAGGCTTCTATGCTGGCTTCCAGGTTTTTCTGGCGGGTATAAATTACACCGGTATTATAAAATACAGAAGCCTGGAGATTGGTATTGCTGCCTTCTGCATGAATGTTCTTCAGAATGTCCAGCGCTTCTGCGTGTTTTCTCTGTCGGTAAAGTGCATTGGCCAGATTGTACCTGGCTGTGAGATTGGTTGGGGCCTCTTGCATGGCTTTGCGGTATTGTGCTTCTGCAAGGTCGTATTGTTGGTTTTTGTAATACTCGTTTCCCTTGGCCAGGTTTTGTTCTACAGATTGTGCCTGGGAGCTTGCTATTCCCAAAAGAAAAGATATAAGAACAAAACATTTTCTCATTGGACTAATTTTTTTTGATCAGGTGTAAAGATCTCTGAAAGCAACAATAAAAGCATGGGAAGGGCCAGCCAGATATAATAGCTTTTATAAACAAACTGTGTTTCATCGCCCAGGGCCTTTTTTTCGATTTGCGAAAGTTGGGCAGTGAGCTGGCTGACTGCCTGGCCTGGATTGGACAAATGCACATAAACGCCATTAGTGGTAGCCGCGATCTGTTGCAAAAGGGCTTCGTTTAGTTTGGAAACGATAATATTGCCAGAAGCGTCTCTTTTGGCGGTGTTTGCTGCAGTGTCCTGGATAGTAGCGCCGGTTGGAGACCCTACGCCGACGGCGTTGATCATAATACCTTTGCCTGCGAGGCTCTTGGCTTTTTGCAAAGCACTTTCGTCGTGAGTTTCGCCGTCTGAGATCAGTACGATGGCTTTGAAACGCTCGGATTGCGGGTCAAATGCAATTTCACATTTGTCCAGTGCTTCACTTATGGCGGTACCCTGGGACCGGATGACAGAGGGCGTGGCAGCGGTGGCGAAAAGCTGGGCTGCATTGTGATCGTATGTAAGCGGCATTTGTACGAAAGCCGTACCCGCAAAAAGCACAAGGCCGATGCGGTCGTCGCCGGATTTTTGGATCAATTGCTCTATCAGTTCCTTTGCCTGTTGCAGGCGACTGGGCTGGGGATCGGCAGCCAGCATGCTGTTACTTACATCCAGCGCAATCATAACATCTATACCCTTACGAACCTGCATGAACCCCTCTTCGGGTTTTCTTGGGTTGGCCAGCGCTATACAGCCTAAGGCAAATGCTATAGCAATAAGAGTAAACTTGATGGCGGCTTTAGCGGACGAATGGTTCTTATATAATTCTTTAACCAGTTTGGGATTGCCCATGCGTTGGACAGCCTTTTTCCTGCGGTATAGCTCAAGAAAATAAAGTAGCCCGAATACAGGAACTGCTATCAAGAGCCATAAAAGATCCGGGTATTGGAATTGAATGTTTAACATGTTGTACCGTTGAATCAATGCGTTACTTTATAAATAATCAGTTCATGAATTAATAGTATAATACGTTAAAAGGTATAATTAATATCGGATTCATAATTGTTAAACAACTTAAAGTTTTTTTGATGGATGCTAACAGTTATACAACATATTTATATGAGGTTCAAAAATAATAATGACATTAATTAATATTGAACTTAAAAATATTGCATTTGTTAATTGCAAGTATTGTGCTAATGTTCAGTTTGTTACCATATTTAAGATAAAAAGTGTTTATCTCTAGCGCTTTGTATTAGAATTTTGATTACTGGGCTGTTTATTATGGGCCCGCACTACGGGGCTTTGGGGAAATGGAAGATCTTACCAGTTATACAGTAGCGTAACTAATGTTTCTAAAAATCAAACAATTCGTATCCGTCATTCAAATCTGCAGTTGTATATTGCAGCTCCCAAAAACTATAGATTATGGAGTATAAAAGAATTGTAGCAGTTACAGGTTTGCCTGGCTTATATGAAATACTAAGCAGTAAAAGTGATGGCGCTATTGTACGTTCGCTGGAAGAAGGGAGCACAAAGTTTGTTTCGTCCCGTGTGCACAACTTGTCGCATCTTGAAAGCATTGAAGTATATACAACCCGCGATAATGTAAATCTTACTGAAGTTTTCCAGGCTATGAAGGAAAGCGCTGAAGCCTTACCCAATGCAAAGGATAACAAACAGTTAAAAGCTTACTTTGAGAAAGTATATCCTGAGCTGGATTTTGAAAGAGTATATGCCAGCGATATGAAAAAGATGGTAAAATGGTTTGAAGTGCTGCAGAAATATAACGTTGACTTTACTCTGGCTGAAACTGCTGAGGGAGTTGAAAATGAAGAAACTGAAACTCCATCATCTGCAGAAGTATTGGAAGCTGCCGGTGAAAAGGTTGTTATGGAAGTTTCTGCTGATGAAGTGCCAGAGGTTGCCAAAGTTAAAACCAAAAAGTCCAAAAAGTAATAG
This sequence comes from uncultured Chitinophagaceae bacterium, assembly GCA_966674115.1. Classification (GTDB taxonomy): domain Bacteria; phylum Bacteroidota; class Bacteroidia; order Chitinophagales; family Chitinophagaceae; genus Flavisolibacter. Next base: position 23,644 of record CBKWHA010000046.1, on the reverse strand, counting down.
GATCAGCCAATGGCAATTGCCATTCTCTCAATTTTTTAAACTCTTAGCCATGGAATACAGTGCAGCAATAACTAAAATTCCCCGGAAGTTTTTACCTGAAGATTTCAAAGTAACAGACTGGGAAAGCCTGGAGCCTTATTTTAAAGAACTACTGGACAGACATATCAACTCAGTTGGAGAGCTGGAAGACTGGTTGCAGGATCTAAGTGAGTTAGAAGCTGTTGTGGGCGAGGATGCTGCATGGCGGCAGATACGCATGACCTGCGATACTGAAAACAAAGAGCTGGAGGAGGCTTTTAATTACTTTGTTCTTGAGATCGATCCCAAGATCAGGCCTTATGCTGATAAGTTGAACAGGAAACTTGTAGACAGCCCTTTTACTAAAGAGCTGGACCAGAAAGAATATTTTACTTACCTGCGTAATGTAAAAAAGAGTATAGATCTTTTCAGGGAAGAGAATATTCCGATACAGGCGGAGATTGCCGTTCAGGCGCAGCAGTTTGGTGTAATTAACGGGAAAATGACAGTGGAAGTTGAAGGAAAAGAGTACACCCTGCAACAGGCTGCTAAATTTTTGGAAAGTCCGAACAGGGCTTTGCGTGAAGAGGTTTACCGTAAAATACAGGAAAGAAGGCTGCAGGATAAAGACAAGCTGAACGACCTGTTCTCATCATTGGTACAAAAGCGGAACCAGGTAGCGCTGAATGCCGGATTTGAAAACTATCGTGATTTCAAGTTTGCCGATCTGGGACGTTTCGATTATAAGAAAGAAGATTGCTTTCAATTTCATCATGCAGTAAAAACGCATGTGCTACCCTTGGTAGATTTTATTTATGACAGAAAGCGCCAGCGCCTGGGCCTGGATTCTTTGCGCCCATGGGATGTAGAAGCTGAACCGGAAGGGATTCGTCCATTAACGCCTTTTCAAAATGGTGAAGACCTGACACGTAAGACCATTGAATGTTTCCGCCAGATGAATCCATTTTTTGCGGATTGCCTGGTGAAGATGAAAGAAATGGGAAGACTTGATTTGGACAGCCGCAAAGGGAAAGCTCCCGGCGGTTATAATTGCCCGTTACCTGAAACCGGCGCTCCCTTCATTTTTATGAATGCTGCCGGGCAGATGCATGATGTGACCACTATGGTTCACGAAGGCGGACACGCTATTCATTCATTTTTGGCGCACAACCTGCCACTGACCGCTTTCAAGGATTATCCCATGGAAATTGCCGAAGTGGCTAGCATGACAATGGAGCTCTTTAGTATGGATTATTGGGATGTATTCTTTGATAATGAGGAAGACCTGCACCGGGCCAAGGAACACCAGATGGAAAGGGTATTGACCATCTTCCCCTGGATAGCAACAATCGACAAGTTCCAGCACTGGGTGTATGAGCATCCAAACCATACCCTGGAAGAAAGAGCTGAGAACTGGCGCCACATCCTGAACGAGTTTACATCCATTGCCCTGGATGTATCGGGACTGGAAAACTACCGCCGTTATGGCTGGCAAAGGCAGTTGCATCTATTTGAAGTTCCTTTTTATTATATTGAATATGGCATTGCACAACTTGGTGCGATCGGTTTGTGGAAACAGTTCAAGGAAAACAAGGATAAGGCAATTCAGAACTATTTGAATGCGTTGAAACTCGGTGGTACCAGAACGCTACCTGAGTTATATGAAGCCGCTGGTTTGCAGTTCAATTTTTCTCCTGACTACATTAGTGAGTTGATGCTTTTTGTGAAGGATGAGATGGAGAGGATCACGCATCCGAAAGCTTCGTCTAAATAGGGATTAATCGAGACAAGTTTGTGAAATAAAATCAGGATATTAGGAAGCCGGTCTAAGAACCGGCTTCTTCTTTTATGTAGGTTCAATTACAATTCTTACACTTTCCTCTGATCACTACCTGTACGCTTTCAGCTTCATATCCTTCGGGAAGTTGTATATCAGGCGATACAATATCGTCGAGGCAAATGGTGGTATTGCAGTTAGTACATACAAAGTGCACATGGTCATCGTGGTGGTGGTGTTCCGTACAATCTTTACACAAGGCATATAATACGGAATTGTCGGCAGTAGGTATTGTGTGTACAATTCCTTTTTCAACAAAAGTTTGAAGGGTACGGTAAATGGTTACGCGATCAAACTTTTCATCAGTTTTTTTTTCAATGTCGCTATGGTTTAGGGCATCATTATTTTGCAAAAATAGTGATAATATTTTTTTCCGGCTATCGGTTATACTTAAGTGCTTTCTTCGTAAAACTTCCGCCGCCCTGTTTTCTATGGATTTAGATTCTATTGTAGACATAAGGAGTAATTTGAAAATGAGCAAATATGAAAATTAGCACATTGTCATATTATTATATTCGCTAATTGATTTTATGATTTCAACAATTTTCTGATCTGCTTTGACATTGCTTCCATTTCGCTTGGCTTTAAGCCATCATAGATCTTTACCACTTCGCCTTTACGGTTTACCAAAGCTATGAATTGTGTATGCAAAAAGTCGTCCTCAATGCTTTGCAGGTTATTGGCAGGGTCATCGATCTTGTAACTATGGCGGGCCATATTGTAAAGGCTGTCTTTGCGCCCGGTTAAAAAAATCCATAGATTCGTATTCACCTGCAGTGAGTCTGCATATTTTTTCAACCTGGCAGAAGAATCAGTTTCGGGATCACTGGTATGCGACAGGATCAGGAAATCTTTCTCGCCTTTGAATTTGTCATAAACAATTTTCATGTTCTTATTCAGCCGGGGGCAAATGCCTTTGCAGGTAGTGAAAAAATATTCTATGGCTACCACCTTACCAGCCAGATCTTTTTCAGTGATTGTGGCGCCATCCTGGTTTTGAAAGGCAAAAGGTTGAACGGTGCCAATTGGCGGCATGGTGACGGCTTTAAATCCTGGGCCTGCATTAGACATCACCACATAAAAACCAATTACTAAAAGGAAAAAGAAAAGAATGTAAAAAAGGATTTTCTTAGACATGGGTGCAAAATAATGGGCGAAATTACCTAAGTTAGGCCTGCTTATAAGCTGACAAAACTTGCGCGAACCGGGTTTTTAATTTTTCTTTAGGAAAGAAGCGGCATAGGATTTTATATAATAGCAGTTGAGCTTTTTGTGCTTTTTTGTTTAAACCCTTAACAATCAATCGATTACATGAAGAGATTACTTTTCTTTACCTTATTTATAGCGTTTCTTTTTACTAAAGCCAGCGCTCAAGAAGATCATCCCATTAAAAAGTTGTTGCAGGAACAAACGGAAGCATGGAACAAAGGCAACCTGGAAGCCTTTATGCAGACGTATTGGCAAAGCGATTCGTTATTATTTGTCAGTAAGAACGGCGTTACCAAGGGTTGGAAGAATACGCTGGAGAATTATAAAAAGAATTATCCGGATACCGAAACTATGGGCAAGCTTTCGTTTGAATTAATTGAAATCAAACCTATTTCTCAGCAATCTTATTTTGTTGTAGGCAAATGGATGCTGACAAAGAGTGTTGGAGATTTTAGCGGTTACTATTCGCTACTGATTCGAAAAATTAATGGAGAATGGAAGATAGTGGCGGATCACAGTTCGTGATAATTTGAAAATGAGAGAATGGGTCATTTCCAGAGTTTGTAATAGTACCGCACAAGTATAATGAGGCTTAGCGGAAGGCCGATGTAAAACAGGACATTGTACCACTGGACTACCCGGCTGATAAACGCAAGCCGGAAATATATCCCGGAAGTGGCGATGGCGAATAGCCATAAGAAGCCAAAACTGAAAGAATTGATGATCTTTTTGAAATATCTTGTTACCTCAGGATCAAATCCAGTCATAAAAAAGAAATGTACTATTAAGGTAGCAAATAAGATTGGAAAGTGACGGAATCACCATTAAAAACATTGAAGTCAACTTTTGACCTTATACCATTGACACGGCCCTGCTCGCTGTGTTGCCAGAAGGTCCAGTCGCGTTTGATGCGTGGCTGATGGGCTTCCAGGTAGTGCGCTACCCAAAGAGGATAGTCATCAAAATGCCCTTGCAGGTATCGCTCATAGAAATGGATGTTGGTGTAAATGATGGGTTTGGTGCCGTAATATTCTTCCATAGTTATAAGCCAGTCCTTAACACGCTTCTGGATATCAGATGTTGAGGCACCATGTGTTTGCTCAACATCCAGCACCGGCGGAAGATCGCCACTCTCCAGGGTTACACGGCCAATAAAATTCTGTGCTTGCTTTTTCCCATCTTTAGAGCAGATGAAGAAATGATAAGCACCCCGTACCATACCTGCGTTTTTGGCTTTCTTCCAGTTGCGTTTAAAAAAAGGATCAACATTGCCATTGCCCTCGGTAGCTTTTATAAATGCAAAGGTTAGCCTGATGTTTTCTACCTGCATTTCCTTTACGCTTTCCCAGGAAATGATCTGCTGGTAACGGGACACATCAATGCCATGGATAGAATATTTTGCCGGGATGGAAATGCCAAATTCTTCATAGCGTACAAATTCCAGCTTACGGCTTTGCCACCATACAATCCCAATATAGGCAATGGCACCCATTGCCACCATTGCCATTAAAAAAATAAACAGTTTTACAAAGCGGTATGATTTCTTTTTTTTGGACGGCATGCTGCAAAGTAAGGAGCAAACAAAAGAAAATAAAAAAAGGCAGTAGAAACCGCCTTCGCTTTGGTACTTTTTAATTCGAAGTACACATGAGAATATGTTTAAAAAAATTAATTCGGAAAGTCGAAAGTAGCATTATTGTCTCTAATTTGTCTCTTATTGATGAGATTTATTCTTCTTTTTGCATTTTTTTGGCTTTAATAAATGTGTTTTTTATACATATTCATTTTTTAAATTCTTGAGTGTCAGAATTATTATAGTGTAAAGTAAAAGAGTATTAGCTATATAGGTTTGAGTGGGCGGTGATATAGGTTACAATGGTTTGATTGTCTGCCTGCTTACAAAATTTTTTAAAATAGTCAAATGCGGTTATCCTGTATCGATTGCCTAAATCTCTAATTTGCAGCCTATGCAGACATGGGCTGATTTTCTACTTCATTATTATACTTCCCTGCAACCTCCAGATCGTTTGCCAAATGATATTCAATGGTTGTTTCCTCAAAAAGATGAAGTTGTACAGGGCATTATGAGGCAGTTTTTTCAGAAGTTTTATGATGATAACAGGCAGAGAACTTTGTGGTTGGGTATTAATCCGGGAAGGTTTGGCGCAGGTATTACCGGAGTGAATTTTACAGCGCCCAAACAGTTGACCTACAATTGCGGCATTGCGCATCCATTTAAAACGCAGTCCGAACTCTCGGCTGAGTTTATCTATACAGTGGTAGAACAATATGGTGGTCCTGAATTGTTTTACCGTCATTTTTTTATTGGCGCTGTGTGCCCGCTCGGTTTTGTGCAACAAGGTAAAAACCTGAATTATTATGACGACAAAAAGTTATTGCAAACGGTAGAACCTTTCATTGTTAACAGTTTGCAACGACTGGTTTCTTTTCACGTAAACCGGCAACGATGCATTTGTATTGGCGGGGAGAAGAACTTCCGATATTTAAGTGGTTTAAATAAGAAGTACAATTGGTTCCAGGAGATCATTCCATTGCCGCATCCAAGGTTTATCATGCAGTACAAGAGAGGAAGTGTGCAAGAGTTTGTAAACATGTATTTAAAGGCAATTATTTAAACCTAATTCCTATAGTACCGTTTTAAATTGAGTGATGTGGATATTGGGGGATTGCTGATTTTGAGATTTAGGGATTGGGTATAAGGCTATAAATGTTTAATATAGCTCATGAGGCGCTGAACAACAGTAAGCACTGGTTATTCGCAAATCATTGGGAAAATTCGAAATAGTGATCTATTTTTGCGATTCAACTTCCTTTTATGAAGCTCGTATTCATGCCCTTTTAATGTTGCAGGCTTGTCAGGTTGCCTGAGCTGAGTACTTCAGCATCTTTTTTTATTGCTTCTTTTTTCAACTCATCAATTTCTGTTTTTATGTCGGAACGGTCTATTGCAACAAATAGGACTTCGTATATTTTCTCTTTAATAAAAAGCGCATTACGGGGTGACGAACATGATTTTACCAAAGGCAGCTTGCGCCTGGCCGTAATTATGCTGGCAATTCCTATGATCCTTGAAATGCTGATGGAATCAGTATTTGCGGTTGTAGATATCTTCTTCGTGGGCAAGTTAGGCAAGGAAGCTGTTTCTACAGTAGTACTTACAGAAACCTTTCTTACACTTCTTTATTCTGCAGCTATTGCCTTTAGTGTAGGCGCAACTGCAATCGTGGCAAGGCGTGTGGGAGAAAAGAATTATGAGGGGGCAGCAAAAGCTGGCGCACAGGCCATCAACCTGGGCTGGATGGTGGCTATTGTAATCAGCATCCTGGGGGTAGTGTTTGCCCGCGACGTCTTGCAGCTAATGGGGGCATCTGAAAAAGTGCTTGCAATTGGAGTGCCTTATACCAGGGTAGTTTTTGGTAGCAGCATTGTGATTCTGCTGCTTTTTCTGATCAATGGTGTTTTCCGTGGTGCTGGTAATGCTTCCATTGCCATGAAATCACTTTGGGTAGCCAATGGCTGCAACATTGTACTTTGTCCATTGCTTATTCATTTTATTGGCCTTACCGGCGCTGCCATAGCTACCTCTATCGGTCGTGGTATAGGTGTTTGCTATCAATTGTATCATATGTTTAAGGGCAGTAAGACGCTAAAGATCAGGGCTATTCATTTTACAATTGACTGGTCCATTATCAAATCGCTTTTTCAGATCTCCTGGGTGGGTTTTATCCAATTTTTTGTGGCTTCTGCCAGTTGGATCGTGCTGGCCCGCATCATGAGTTCTTTCGGGAACGATGCTGCCATTGCAGGCTACGGTGTTGCCATTCGCATCATCATGTTTTTTATTTTGCCCGCTTGGGGTATGAGTAATGCTGCTGCTACATTGGTCGGACAAAACCTAGGCGCCCGCGACCCGGAAAGAGCAGAGCGGGCGGTGTGGCTTACAGCCCGATACAATGCTATTTTTATGGGAGCCGTTATGATTATTTTCCTGGTTTTCGCAGAAATGATCGTGCAGTTCATGAATAAAGATGTGCACGTGGAAGCATTTGCAGTGCAGGCGCTGCGCATTATCAGCCTTGGCTATATATTCTATGGAGTAGGGATGGTTATGGCGAACACTTTTAATGGCGCCGGCGATACCCGTACGCCAACGATCATCAACCTGTTTGGTTTCTGGGCGTTTCAAATACCTTTAGCTTACCTGCTGGCTATTGTTTTGGGCTTTGGTCCTACCGGTGTTTTTATAGCTATTCCAGTAGCGGAAACAGCAATAACTATAGCCGCTTTTCTAACTTTTAGGAAGGGGAAGTGGAAGAAGGTGAAAGTGTAACTAAGCACACAAATCTTAATTTTAAAAGAAGATTACCTATTATAAGTTTCCTTTAATTTTATGGCATACGTCACTTAATGAACAACAATACCATCGATACCAATCTTCTCAAGCAGATATTTTTTATCATACTGATCATTTTTTTAGGCATTGTACTTTTCCGTGAACTGCGGTTCTTTATTTCTGCTTTTTTAGGCTCTGTTACTTTTTATGTGCTTATGCGGGATCGCATGTTCTATCTTACCGAAAATAAAGGATGGAAAAAAGGTACTGCTGCCCTGGTATTAATGCTGCTTTCGTTTTTTGTTATCCTTGTACCCATTGGTTTATTAGGAAATATTCTTTATTCAAAGATCAGTTACCTGGTCACCCATAGTGGTGAATTGCTCGGTTCCTTGAAAATAGCGGTGCTGAACCTAAAGAAACAAATAGGATATGAAATCATTAATCCCAATGCAATTAACCAATTAGGTCCCTGGCTCGGGCAATTGTTGCCAAAGGTGCTGGGGGTTACTTTCAATACTGTTACCCTGATTGCACTTATGTACTTTATCCTATATTTTATGCTGGTAAATGGCAGACGGCTGGAGAATTCCATGTATGAATATATTCCACTGAGGGATGGAAATGTGGTGCTGATGGGAAAAGAGGTGAAGCGCATGGTCATGGCCGCGTCTATTGGTATACCACTCATTGCTTTTATTCAGGGCATTGTTGGGTTAATAGGCTATCTCATCATTGGTATTGATGAGCCATTCTTATGGTTTGTTGTTACCTGTCTTACTGCCATGATACCTATCCTGGGTGCAGCCCTGGTTTACGTTCCGCTCACGATTATGCTTTTTGTGCAGGGTGAAACCGGTAAAGGAATTGCGATGGCTATCTGGGGCTTCGGGTTGATCGGACTGGTGGATAATCTCTTCCGTTTTATATTGAACAGAAAGTTTGGAAATATACATCCAATGATCACTGTATTAGGAGTAATTGTAGGTATTCAGCTCTTCGGGTTTATTGGCTTAATCTTCGGCCCACTTTTGATCTCCATGTTTATATTACTCTTACGTATCTATTCCTCTGAATTCCTGGTCAAAAAGCGGGAAACACCTAAGGTCAAATAATGGCTAACTCAGTCATTAAGAAGGTTTTAACTTAAATACTAATGTTTTGTTTTAATTGAGGCAGAGTTTTCCTGGTTTGATAATAAAATCTCAATTTTGCCGTTCCAATATTCATGTAAAAACCATATGAACTTGAAAAAACACTTATTAATCGCTTTAATATTTGTGACTGCTTTTGTTGCTATTGTACCTGCATTGCAAGCCGGCAGTAAAGAATCTTCTACAATATCTGCTTCCAAAAAGAACCCAGAAACCGGTGCCGTAACTGATCATACAGCTAACCTTTCGGCTAAGTCTGCCAGCGCCGTTTTATATGATAGTCTTCAATTGGGGGAGTTGGGATTGGCACAGGAAGCTCTTCAATATGCCTATAAAGGTTACGAGTATCTTTTAGAAAAAGGTGCTTTGAGAAATAGTGATATTATTACTGTAGTTGACTTTAGTCAGTCTTCTTTTAAGAAAAGAATGTACATCATCGATGTAAAGAATTACAAGGTTCTGGTAAATACCTATGTAGCTCATGGCAGGAATACAGGCTTGCAGTATGCTAAAAATTTCTCTAACAAGCCAGAGTCTTTGCAAAGCAGCCTGGGTTTTTATGTAACCAAGAGGACTTATACTGGTAAGCACGGTTTGTCATTAAAACTGGAAGGTAAAGAGCCTGGATTTAACAGTAAAGCTGAAGAGAGGGCAATCGTAGTACACGGAGCAGATTACATTGGAGCGCACCGCCTGAATTCACCATATATGGGAAGGAGTTTTGGTTGCCCTGCTGTGCCACAAGTTCAGGCTTCTAAAGTGATCAATACAATCAAGGATGGGACTATGTTGTTTATTTATCATCCCTCAACCAATTACATTAAACGTTCTAAGATATTAAACTCCTGATTTGGACGATCAAGGATGGATAGCAAAGCCCGCTATACTTTATAGCAGGGCTTTTGTTTTTTACCACTATATCACCCAATAGGCCGCTAGCTGGGCTATTGCGCCGGCTGCCAGGCCAAAGTAAACTTCTTTAGGCTGGTGATCATCATTGATAAGGCGAGCTGTGCAGACAAGGCCGCCCAGAAAGAGCGCAATAGAAATATAGGGGCCAAGGTTCATATAGGATGTGAAGCCCAGCAGTAAAATGAACGATATAGCCACGCCTATAGCCAAGGCGTGCATGCTGACCTTCATGTAGATATTCAATATCAAACCAATGCTGGAAGCCAGGAAAATGGCCAGGCTGAACATTACCAGTTCATCCGGGATCCCAGGCTGGTTTTTGAGAACATACCACATCCAGAAGTAATACAGGCCACAAGCTATATAAGGAATGATCCGGTCTTTTTGATTTTTAAGAAAAATAGTTTGTATAAACCCCAATGCTTTGGCCAGCAGGATGGTGGCCAGTGGAAAAAGGGAATACATTACCAGAAAGCGGATCAGTAAAAGATTCTTATCCCAACCGGAGAATGCCGGGAAGATCTGATAGATATTGATCAGGAACCAGGATACATAAACCGGAATAAAGAGAGGATGAAAAACAATCGATATTACACGGGCAATGAATCTTATAACTGGATGAAAGGGCATAGTTGTGGCAGGTAAAGCCTGTTGCTTTTGTTCTGTTGCGTTCATAATTATAACTCTTTGCGCAACCTGGCTACAGGAATATTTAATTGTTCCCTGTATTTAGCAACGGTTCGCCGTGCAATATTATAGCCTTTTTCCTGAAGCAGCTCAGTTAATCGCTCGTCGCTCAGCGGTTTCTTTTTATTCTCATATTCGATCAGATCACTCAGGATCTTTTTCACTTCCCTGGTAGATACCTCTTCACCTGTATCTGTGGTCAGTGATTCGCTGAAGAAGAACTTTAGCCTGTAGGTGCCAAATTCTGTCTGCACGAATTTACTGTTGGCTACGCGACTAACTGTGGAAATATCCAAACCTGTTTTCTCAGCAATATCTTTCAGGATCATCGGTTTCAGCAAGGTTTCATCACCGGTCAGGAAGAAATCGTGCTGGTGGTTCATGATAGCTGTCATCGTGCTGATCAGCGTATGCTGACGTTGTTTGATGGCATCAATAAACCACTTGGCAGCATCTATCTTTTGTTTAATAAATAAAACAGCTTCTTTCTGGCGCCTGTCTTTTTTCGATCCGCGGTCATATTCGCGTAACATATCGCGATAACCCTCGCTTATACGTAGTTCAGGGGCATTTTTTGAGTTCAGCGTAAGCTCTAGTTTACCACCTGTATTGGTGATGAAGAAGTCGGGAACCACATAGCTTTCTGCTTTGTTCACTTCTCCAACATGGCCGCCGGGTTTGGGATTCAGGCGGGTGATCTGGTGCATCACATCCTTCAATTCTTCATCTGTAAGATTTAGTCCGCGCTGAATCTTTTCATAATGTTTCTTAGTAAACTCGTCAAAGTATTTGGTGAGGGCTGCAATGGCAGTATCTACTTCTTTTCCTTCCTCTTTCTGGCGCATCAACTGCAGCAACAGACATTCCTGCAGGTTTCTTGCCGCTACACCTGGCGGATCGAAGTACTGGATGCGTTTTATGATGCGTTCCACATGTTCCTCATCAGTAATAATGTTCTGCCGGAAGGCAAGATCATCTACAATCGCCGAAGTTTCACGGCGCAGGTAACCGTCTTCGTCAATACTGCCGATGATCTGTTCTGCTATTTTATATTCCGTTTCATCCAGGTTCAACATACCCAACTGGGCTTCCAGTACTTCATAGAAGCTGGTTTCTACCTTATAAGGCATGGTTTGTTTTTCTTCTTGCTCGCCGTAGTTGTCGTCTCTCAATTTATAATCGGCAATGTCATCGTCGCCTTCCTGTACATAATCGGAGATGTCTATATTATCATAGCTTTCTTCATCTTTACTGCTTTCATCATAATCATCGTTCTGATCAGGCTCAGCGAATTCATCCTTCATTTCTCCGTCGTAATTTTCGTCGTACCCTTCTTCAGAAAGCTCCAAAGCCGGATTCTCTTCTAATTCTTCTTTCACCCGTTCTTCCAAATTGGCAGTCGGCACCTGCAGCAGCTTCATTAACTGAATTTGCTGTGGCGATAGCTTTTGAAGTAACTTTTGTTGTAAACTTTGGTTCAGGCTCATCAGAAATCATTTTAGTGGGCAAAAAATCGGCCCTTTGCACAAAAATCGAGCCGTAAATTTACTGTAAATATCATTCCATGGGGAAAACTATTGTTTGTTTTATCGTTTCTTTTTTGTCATTTCCTTTAAAAGCCTTGATACAGTTGAATTTTCTGTAAAAGGCTGGTGGCGGAGTATTTTCCAAAAAAAAAAGGTTTTGCCGCAAAACTTCTACAGTCAACGGGTAGGTTTGTGCTGAAAAATGGAGACCAGTGGAGGGGGCTGATGAAAGTAGAAATACAGCGGCACATAACAGCATTACTGGCTGAAAAATTCTAAGTATTTAAACAAAACCATAGCGTATAAGGATTCCCGTTTCTAGAATATCATTCACTTCCATGTGTTCTGCATCGCTCTATAATTCTTTAGAAATTTAAAATGACACCAAAGGTAGAGACGTGAATTTGCAATAAGCAAACAACAATAGGCAATAAATTGCAGAGAAATAGTCTCCGGTTATGAAACGAATGCATTTTCTTTTCTTTTGCATATTGGTTTTTAGCAGCGTTTTTGCGCAAAACAACCTGCATGTTATGACCTTCAATATCAGGTTGAATACCCCTGCGGACAGTCTTAATGCCTGGCCCTACCGAAAGGATAAGGTGGCTTCACAGATCTTGTTTCACCAGGTGCATATTGTTGGCGTGCAGGAGGCTTTGCACGACCAGATGACGGATCTGAAGCATCTTCTGCCGTCGTTTCAATATGCAGGTGTGGGCAGGGATGACGGTAAACAGAAGGGAGAATATTCGGCGATTTTTTACGATTCTTTGCGGTTACAATTGTTACAAACAGAAACATTCTGGCTTTCAGAACAGCCCAAGGTGCCAGGAAGCAAAAGCTGGGATGCAGCCATTACCCGGATTGTTACCTGGGCGCTTTTCCGCGATCGAAAAACAAAGAAGCAATTCTATGTTTTCAACACTCATTTTGATCATATTGGCAAGACAGCCCGAAAGCAAAGTGCCACGCTCTTATTGCAGCAAATAAAAAGCGTAGCGGGCAACAAACCGGTGATTGTGACAGGCGACTTCAATTCCAAGCCACAGGAGGAGCCCATTCGTATATTGACCGATTCTACGGCTTCCTTTTATGTGGGCGATACAAAGCGGGTTTCCAAGCAGCCACATTTTGGGCCTACCGGAACTTTCAATGCTTTTGGCCCAAAGGAGGTAGACGATGAACCTATAGACTTTATCTTTATCCGTAATGGTATCCGGGTTTTGCAGCATGCTACTCTGTCACAAACCTGGAAAGGACGTTTTTCGTCTGACCATTTCCCGGTTTTTGTCTCTTTACAGGTCAATTAAAAGGTTATGGCGTCTTCGGCTTATTGATACGATATTTGCATTAACTTATCTACAGGTATTAGTTACTTTTTTGCTTAAGAGTAACAACAATGACCAAACTTGAGCAAATATTGATAGACCATAGGTCGCTCTTTCACCCAGTTGTTCCTTTCGATCCGGGAAAAGATAAATTATTGCCGCTTCATTTTTCACAGGCCAATAAAGATTTGACAGAGGAGGTTCTACGCAATACCAATAAGTTTACGGATTACATCAACTCGAAGCTTCAAAATGCTCAGGCACGTTACGGCATTGGTGGCTATGGTGAATACCGTACTTTTTACAACAGGAGTGAAATTTTCGGACCAGCCGATAGAACCGGTACGGACCCTGAACCACGTAGACTGCACCTTGGTGTTGACATCTGGGGCAAGCCTTGTACCCGTGTAATGGCTCCACTTGACGGATTTGTACACAGTTTTTCTTTCCGGGAGGCCTTTGGTGATTATGGCGCGGTGATCATCCTGACTCACCTGTTAGAGGGGCACAGTTTTTATACTCTATATGGACATTTAAGCCTGGCTTCTATTAAAAACTTGCACGAAGGTGAAAGGATAAAAAGGGAAGAGGTATTTGCCGAATTCGGCATTCCACAGGAAAATGGGAACTGGCCACCACACCTTCATTTCCAGATTATCAAGGATCTGGGAGGCATGAAAGGTGATTACCCGGGTGTGTGCCGGTATTCTGAAAAAGAGCAATATCTACTGAATTGTCCGGATCCTGACCTGATTCTTTGTATGAACCAATATATTAACCCATAAATAGAATTGTTATGGCCTTCAATCTGGTTGATTTATTTAAAAGTTTAATCACACTGGAAGTTGTTGATAAAGCGGCCGCTCAGTTTGGTGAAACTCAGGCAGGTATTAGCGAAGCCATCTCCGGCGCAGTGCCGGTTATCATGGCTGGGTTTGTCCACCGGGCTCAAATAGGAGCAACTGAAGCCAACTCTTTATTGCAAGAAGCCAAGGATGCTGCCAGTAATAACCTGAGTAATTTTTCCGAAGGAGGATCTGTGATTTCAAGAGGAAGAGAATGGCTAAGCAATCTGTTCGGCAACAGGGTTTCTGCTATTGGCGATTCCCTGGCCAGTTTTGCAAGGATCAAAACTTCTTCTGCTCATTCACTTTTAGCCATGCTGGTGCCTGCAGGATTGGCTGTTATTGGTAAATATGCTTTGGACAATAATTTAGCGGTTGATGGATTTATATCTTTTCTGTCCGGACAAAGAACAAACATCCGAAGTGCTTTGCCTGCCGGTTTCCATGCAGATCTGGACAATTGGCTGGAAGATGAAGACCGCACAAGAACCAGCGCAGCAACTGCTGCTACTACAACTCCACATCATGCTGCATCCACTGCTGCGCACCACCATACACATCATGCAGTTAAAAGCAAGCCTCGTGGAACCTACTGGCTATTTATATTGATCCTGCTGCTGGCAGTGATTGCCCTGGTATGGTATTTCCTTGTTAGCGATAGTAATGGTGCGAATAGCGGAGCTGTAGGAAGGGACACTCTAGATATACAGCAGCAACAGCGCTAAAAGGCAGATGGCAGATGGTAGATGATTGATGACAGACTTTAAGTATTACTATCATCAATCATCTACCATCTATCATCCTCACAGTACTACCTTAATATTAAACATTGGCGTTCCCGTGGCCTGCCACATAGCAACCCAAAAAGGAACGTAAGCTTCTGTGCAACGCGCCATTTCAATACTTCCCAAATCAATGAGGCGGTCTGGTCTCCAATGAAAGTTATCTACAAGGAAGTGCATCATTTTATTTTTGATATCAGAGTTATTGCCACAGATAAAAAGGTTGTGGTCTCCGTTATTTACCTGTCTTGCGTCCACCATTAATTTATGGTTGACTGTATTGAGGGTTTTCACCACATAAGAATTGGGTAACAATCTCTGGATCTCTTCACCGAGCGAATTGTTGTTGTTTAATCCAACAATGAGCCGTGGCGGCATACCTTGTGTAAAATCAAGCGGGTTCGTAATGTCGACAAAAATCTTATTGTCTGTGTTGACCGGATCAAGGTTTTTGATCACTTCAAGAGCGTGTTCACCATTCAGGCAAATAAAAACGATATCGCCAAAAGCTGCTGCATCATTAAATGTTCCCTGCGATCCATGTTTGTTGTTTTTCTTTACCCATTCAGCCACTTTTTCGTTTGTCGCTGTTCTGCTGCCAATCATAACGTCATGGTTTTTATCAACCAGGGCCGATGCAATGGTTTCGCCTACCATGCCGGTACCGAGAATGCCTATTTTCATGTTTAAGGGTTTTTTTGTTGGTTAAAAATAGCATTAGGAAATGATAATTTTCACTTTTTCTCCTCTTTTAGTGTGCTAAAAATTTTGGTAAAAAACGTAGCTTTACGCACTTATAAATTATGGCAAATCCAAATTTAAATAAACAGAAAGAAGGACTTACTTCGGCAGATAAAGAGTTTGAAAATAACATCAGGCCCAAGGATATTGAGGAGTTTTCTGGCCAGCAGCAAATCATTGACAACCTGATCATATTTATCCGGGCGGCTAAACTGCGTGGCGAGGCATTGGATCATGTGCTGTTTCACGGACCTCCCGGTTTGGGAAAGACCACCCTTTCCAGGATTGTAGCCAACGAATTGGGCGTGAACATTAAGGAAACCTCGGGTCCAGTAATTGAAAAGCCCGGCGATCTTGCTGGCCTGCTGACCAGTCTTGGCCCCAAGGATGTTCTATTTATTGATGAAATCCACCGCCTGAGTACCGTTGTAGAAGAATACCTGTACTCTGCCATGGAGGACTACCGCATTGATATTATGATTGACAGCGGACCCAGCGCCCGCAGTATTCAGATCAATCTGAGTCCTTTTACCTTGATCGGCGCTACAACGCGGAGTGGTTTGCTAACGGCACCACTATTGTCCCGTTTTGCGATCAAATCAAGGCTGGAATATTATGATGCCCAAACTCTTCAGAAAATCATTTTGCGGTCGGCCGATATTTTAAATGCCAGCATTACCTCAGAAGCTGCCGGAGAAATTGCACGGCGTAGCCGGGGCACTCCGCGTATTGCCAACGGTCTGTTGCGCAGGGTTCGCGACTTTGCACAGGTGCTGAACGACAGCCAGATTGACCTGGGTATCACGCAGCACGCGCTGAAAGCCCTGAATGTGGATTCTCATGGTTTGGATGAGATGGACAACCGGATCCTATCGGCTATAATAGAAAAGTTCAAAGGGGGCCCTGTGGGTATTTCCACTATTGCTACTGCCGTTGGTGAAGAGCCAGGGACTCTGGAAGAGGTCTATGAGCCTTTCCTGATCCAGGAAGGTTTTATCAAGCGTACACCCAGAGGCCGGGAGGTGACGGAAAAAGCTTACCAGCATTTAGGCAAGACTCCGCCAACGCTGGGAGCAACAGGTTCATTGTTTAGTATGTAATCAGAACAAGTATAGGCGAATGTTATATGGTTGATCCGTAAATAACTATGCAGCGGTCCCGGCAAATTAAATATGAAGTCAGCGCTCAGGTTTGAAAGTGCTGGCTTTTTATTTGTCCTTCGATAAGCGGTTCTATTCAATTGAAATTGGTATAAGTTTGCGAAAAAGTAAATTATGGCGAAAGCCATATACAGCATGTTATTTCAGGAAAGATTGATCTGCAATAATCGCGTCTGCGTATTAAAAGTGAATTAAAACAAAACGATTTGTACATCTTTGCTTCCCAATATCTTTTAATAAGAAACCTTTGAAAAAAGCTCCTAAAAATATTCTGATCAGCCGCACCGACAGCATTGGAGATGTTGTGCTTACGCTTCCGGTTGCTGCAGTTTTGAAGGAATATTTTCCTGATACTACAATAGCCTTTATGGGCAAGAGTTACACCCGTCCTGTGATTGAAGCCTGCCGGTTTGTAGATGAATATGTAGATGTGGACGAATTTATGAATAAGGAGGTTTTACTTGACGGAAAGCCTATTGAAGTTATTGTGCATGTGTTTCCTGTTAAGGAAATCTCTTTTCGGGCAAAAAGCCTGGGCATACCCATGCGTATCGGAACAACTAACCGGATTTACCACCTGCCTACCTGCAACAAGCTTGTAAAGCTAAGTCGTAAAAATTCAAAACTGCATGAAGCTCAATTGAATATTGCTCTTTTAAAGCCTTTAAGGATCAATACAGATTATTCGCTGGAGCAAATTCAGTCCATGTTTGGTTTGGAAGATCTTGAACCTTTGAAATCAGAGTTCCAATCCTTAATTGACAAAAACTTATATAATCTTATCCTTCATCCCAAATCGCAAGGTAGTGGGCGGGAATGGCCTTTGGAAAACTATATCCGGCTCATATACTCTTTAGATCCAAGCCAGTTTAAAATTTTTGTTTCTGGTACTCAAAAGGAACAAAAAGCACTGCAGCCCTTATTTGAGCAGGTTGGAGAGCGTGTAATTGATATTACCGGTAAAATGAACCTGAATCAGTTTCTCTCGTTTCTTCATGATTGTGATGGATTGGTTGCCAGTGGAACGGGTCCAATCCATTTAGCTGCGGTATTAGGGAAGGATGCACTAGGCATGTATCCTCCGATACGTCCAGTTCATCCGGGAAGATGGCAACCAATTGGCGCCAATGCAAAAGTATTTGTATTGGATAAAGATTGCAGGGACTGTAAAAAGAATCCAAAAGCCTGTCACTGCATCAGGGAACTTGAACCACTTTGGGTGAAAAGCTATCTGGAGCAAATTGTAAACGTGAAAGAAAATTGCTTCAATGATCAGCAATAGCTGGTTTAACGGTTATTTCCTTCATGTTTAGCTGATTGGAATTCAATATGGCTGAAGATCTCATTTTACAATGGCAAACATCTTGAAACAAAATAGAAACTTGCGGAATGTTGAGCGTTTTTTTACAGCAAGCAATAAATGATAATAACGGAAAAAGAGGCTCATTCGGAGAAAATTATTGGAAAGAGAAAAGCTGCTATAGCTTTCGGCAAGTGCCTTTAATATGTTTTTTTCTTTTACAAGTTGGGCTGGACAAATCTCACAAAAGGTGTTGATGCGGGTCCGTATATTGGCTATTTCCAAACGTTTTTTTTCTGATATTTCTTTGCGTTTTTTTTTGTTTTTTCTTTTAGTGCCTACAGCACCATATAGGTTGGAGGGATGTTGGCGGTAATACACTAATGGTATATCAAGATATTTGATGCCGCCACTGAAAGAGGCTATGTAGGAAAGCCACCAGTCATGCGGAATAACTTCCAAAAAAGGATAAGCTTTTTCAAAAAGTGAACGTGTAATTAGGGTTGCGTGCCCATAAATGCGGCAAAATACGGCCTGTTGCAAGCAACTATGAATCGGAATAAGCCTGGCATTGTCTGATATCCGGATGCCTGTATTTTCTAAATCTTGTTTACACAAAAAAGAATCGGAGTATATCATCGGATATTCACCAATAGCATCAACCATCAGTTTAATTTTATCTTCATGCCAGTAATCATCCTGGTCACAAAGTGCAATAAAATAGCCTGTTGATAAAAGACAACCTTTTTCAAAGTTTTTTATAAAGCCAAGGTTAGCATTATTCACAAAAACTTTCATGTTTGAATATCTCTCGGCATAATTGTTTAAGATTGTCATTGTATGATCAGTACTGCCATCATCAACTGCAATAATCTCAATATGCGGATAGGTTTGCTTGATAAGGGAATCAAGTTGCTTTTCTAAGAACATTTCTCCATTATAGGTGGTTAATACAATTGAGACAAGCGGAAGCTCACTGTTTTGAATCATGATAATGTTTTTAAAGCAGCCTGTACACCTTTCAGGAAGGTATCGTGGATATTATTTTTCTGAAAAACTGAAAAAAAGGGAAAATACTTAGAAGTCCTTTTTTACGGAAATAAATTATAATCTTTGACATTTCAAATAATATCAATGTACGAGAATTAATCGTTTTTAGGGCAAGCAAAACGATAATTTTTTTATGCAACAACCTCTCATCATAATAGATTGTGAACGAATGAGATATCCGAATACGGGTCTGTACCATTTTTGTTTACACCTGTCAAAAACAATGCTTCTGCAGCAATCAAACTACAGGATGAGGCTTTACCTTCCCGAATATGCCAAAGAACATTTTCATGACACTACTTCAACGCTGGAGCATCAGTCTTGGCATAAATTCTACATGCCTTTTATTAACGATTTTGATATTTGGCATACCACTTATCAAAGCACTAATTATTTTCCAGCCAAATCAAAAGCTAAAATTGTTTTAACTGTTCATGATTTGAACGTTTTGCACGAACAGAAACCAGCAGCTAAAAAAAAGAAGTTCCTGCGTTCGCTTCAGCGTAAAATAGAAAGAGCTGACGCCATTACGGTAATTTCTGAATATGTAAAGCAGGATCTTTTAAAGCATACTCACAGCAGGGGAAAAAAAATTCATGTTATTCACAATGGCTGTACCATCGATGCTACCCTGCAACTATCATTACCTCCACTTCTGCCTAGGGCTCCTTTTTTCTTTACAATTGGCACCATCATAGATAAAAAAAACTTTCATGTACTTCCTGGCTTATTGGTTAATAATGACTACCAGCTTGTGATTGCCGGTATCGTGCAGAGTGAAAACTATAAAGAAAAAATTCTTCAGGAAGCAAAGCGTTTAGGTGTTGGGGGCAGATTGATATTTACAGGAGGCATTCAGGAAAGCGAAAAATACTGGTATATGCAGAACTGTGCTGCCTTTGCTTTTCCTTCGCTATCGGAAGGATTTGGTTTGCCTGTAATTGAAGCAATGTATTTTGGGAAAACGGTTCTGCTTTCCCGGACTACATGCTTACCTGAAGTTGGGGGTCCCTACGCTTATTATTTTGATAATTTCGAACCGGCACACATGACACAACTTGCGTTTTGTGCTATGAAAGATGTACAGGTGAATAATAAATCAAAAGTCATCAGCCAATGGACGAAGCGATTTAGCTGGCATGAAGCGGCTAAGGCCTACAGTGAAATTTACGAAAATTTATTGAAGTAATTATTACCTAGTTTTTAGGCTCTCATGAGGGAAAGTAAATCAGACTTACCGCTAATTTCAGTAGTACTCTGTACTTTTAATGGTGAGCGTTTTCTGCAGGAACAGCTGCGATCCATTGAAGAACAAACCTATCCTAACCTAGAAGTTATCATTTCTGATGATGCCTCTACAGACAGCACAAAAGATATTCTAAACGAATATGAAAAATGTCTTGGATTTAAAGTCTTTTATCAGGATGAGAATTTAGGTTACATCAAAAACTTTGCATTTGCTTTAAGCAAGGCAAATGGAGCCTTCATTGCCTTATGTGACCAAGATGATGTATGGTTGCCGCATAAAATAGAAACATTATTTCAACGTTTCGAAAACGAATGGCTGGTTTATAGTGATAGCCTGCTGGTAAATGATAATGGAGAATCCCTAAGCAAAAAATTATCCAGCATTCGTAACATGTATAGCGGCAGAGAAACGAAGGGTTTCTTTTTATTCAATGTTGTTTGGGGGCATGCATTAATGATGCGCAGAGAATTATTATCAACTGCATTGCCCATACCGGAAGGTATTCCTCATGACATTTGGCTGGCTTACAAAGCAGCAACAATTACGGGTATTAAATACTGCGATCAAGTATTAACTCATTATCGCCAGCACCAAAATACATGTACACAAACGTTATTGCCAAAGAATGTGCAGACCCGTACATTATCAAAGCGGTTTCAGGATTATTTAAAACAGCTTTATTGGATCGAAATGCTGATAAAACATGCGCAACCAGCTGAGCAGCAGTTTTATAATACCTTACATCGGCTCTTCTTGCAAAAGGAAAAGGGCTCATTTAGCTACCCTTTGTTTTTTTTCTTGTTAAAACACCAGTTTTCACTTTACCGCTTTTCAAAGAAAAATTTCATCAGCCGCCTGATAAATATTCGCAAACTGGCACGTGGAGAAAGACGGCAGATCAGTTAGATAATTGAAATTTCACTTTTTGAAAATCTGCTGAAAGCGTTGGCATGACTGTGTTTGCTAGTTTTTGGTTTTGATCTTATCGTTTTAGAGTATAAAAATGGGAGTAAAATTCAGGTAATCAGGTAGCTGGTTCTGTGCCTGCATTTAGATAGTATAATAAGAAGAACAGCGATCATATATAGTAAATAAAATGTTTATTATGATTGGTGGCTGGCTGTCGTGGACAAGGCAAATGGAGGTAATGTACATGTTCCATCTTTTTAATGTGCCAGATAGTGCATCAGAATAGTGTATCCATTAAAAATCTGCAAATTGACTTTAGTTTTCTTCCCTTAAAGATTCTTGTTCACTCTTCCACCACCTATAACCAATATACCCAATAATCAGCAAGGGTGTAATGGCAAGATAAATAATGCCAGTGTTCAGTCCTCTTGCAGGCTCTTCACCTAATTGCTCAGCGGTTCTGGTACAAACGGAACATTGAGCTTCTACAGAATTATAAAAAAGGGTGAAGCTTACGAACAAAATCAGTATAAGGAAAAATTTCTTCATAGAAGATAAACGCAAAATTAAGAAACAATTGAGCTAATACGAAGAAAATCAAATAAATACGTCGTTAAAGAAAATTAAAGGGAGACTAAAGTGGATAAAAAAGCCGCCGAAAACCGGCGGCTGTATTTTATTGATACCCAAAAGCACATTAAACTGCTTCAGCACTCATTCTCTTTTGTTGTCTCTTTCTTTCTTCTTCATCCAGGATCACTTTACGCATACGAATGTAATTGGGAGTTACCTCGATACATTCATCCTGCTGGATGTATTCCATGCACTCTTCCAGGGTCATCTGGCGCTTGGGCGGAAGACTCACGGTGCCATCACTGCCTGATGCACGCATGTTGGTCAGTTTTTTTCCTTCGTTTGGATTCACTACCAGGTCACCAGGTTTGTTGTTTTCACCGATGATCATACCCCTGTACACTTCCTCACCCGGGTCAACAAAGAAGAAGCCCCTGTCTTGTAATTTATCAATGGAGTAAGCGGTGGTAGTACCTGCTTCTTTTGCGATCAAAACACCGTTGTTGCGGCCAGGGATGGGTCCCTTCCAGGGTTTGTACTCGCTAAAGCGGTGGTTCATTACGGCTTCGCCGGCAGTGTTGGTCAGCATACTGGTACGCAGACCCAGCAAACCGCGGGATGGGATGTCAAACTCCAGGTGTTGCATTTCACCTTTGGTTTCCATCACCAGCATTTCCCCTTTGCGGCGGGTTACAAGGTCAATTACTTTGGAAGCAAATTCCTGCGGCACATCTACCACCAGGGTTTCGTAAGGCTCGCATTTTTTGCCGTCAATTTCTTTGGTAATTACCTGTGGCTGTCCAATGGTCAGTTCATAGCCTTCGCGGCGCATGGTTTCCACCAAAACACCTAAGTGCAGAATGCCCCGGCCATATACCAGGAAGCTATCAGCGCTATCGGTATCAACTACCTTCAGTGCCAGGTTCTTTTCTGTTTCCTTGATCAGGCGGTCGCGGAGGTGGCGGGAGGTGACGAATTTACCATCCTTGCCAAAGAAAGGCGAGTTGTTGATAGAGAACATCATGTTCATCGTTGGCTCGTCTACGCTGATCACTGGTAGTGCCTCCGGGTTTTCAAAATCGGCAATGGTATCTCCAATGTTGAAATCTTCCAAACCTACTACCGCGCAAAGGTCGCCGGCAACTACTTCCTGCACTTTCTTTTTACCCATGCCTTCAAACACATACAATTCCTTTACCCTGGATTTTTTAACGCCATCAGCCTGCATCAGGGAGATAGGTTGTCCTTCCTTGATCGTTCCGCGGCTTACTTTACCAATGGCAATACGTCCAAGGAAAGAAGAATAATCCAATGAGGTGATCTGTAATTGCAGGGTGCCTTCTGATACTACCGGCGGCGGCACATGCTTTAAAATGCCATCCATAAGAGGGGTAATATCTTCGCTCGGTGTCAGGCTGTCATTGAACCAGCCGTTTTTACCAGAGCCGTAGTAAGTTGGGAAGTCCAACTGCTCTTCGGTTGCATCCAGGTTGAAGAAAAGCTCAAATACGGCATCGTGCACTTCATCTGGACGGCAGTTTGGCTTGTCTACTTTATTAATAACCACAATGGGTTTCAAATTCAGTTGTAATGCTTTTTGCAGCACAAAACGGGTTTGCGGCATGGGCCCTTCAAAGGCATCCACCAGCAGAATTACCCCGTCTGCCATTTTCAGTACCCGCTCAACCTCTCCGCCAAAATCGGCGTGGCCGGGGGTGTCAATAACATTGATCTTCACGCCTTTGTATTCCACAGCGGCGTTTTTACTAAAAATGGTGATACCACGTTCACGCTCAAGGTCATTACTGTCCATGATCAAATCGCCAGTCTCCTGGTTTTCACGGAATACCTTCGTGGTATGTAAGATTCTGTCTACCAGCGTTGTCTTACCGTGGTCAACGTGGGCAATAATTGCTATATTTCTGATGTCCATAAGTCTGTTTGATAAACAAAAAGAGGCGCAAAGGTAAGCCAATTAAGTGGGGCAGAAAGGATAGATGGAAGGTTTTA